>CAIRRW010000075.1 GCA_903881065.1 uncultured Bacteroidota bacterium | reverse complement strand
TTTCTCTTGAAATCACCAGCTTTTGTATCTCTGAAGTCCCTTCTCCTATTGTGCAAAGTTTACAATCACGGTAATATTTTTCAGCAGGGAAATCTTTCGTATAACCATATCCGCCAAATATCTGAACTGCTTCATTTGAAACGCGACAAGCAACTTCTGAAGCATAATATTTTGCAAAAGCACCTTCTTTGGTCATTTTTAACCCTTTGTTTTTTCTATCGGCAGCTAATAAAGTCAATAATTCAGCAGCTTCAATCTCAGTTGCCATATCAGCTAATTTAAAGGCAATTGCCTGAAATTGTGATATTGGCTTACCAAACTGTTCTCTTTCTTTGGAATATTTCAAGGCACAATCGAATGCACCGCGAGCAATACCGACAGATAATGCAGCAATGGAAATACGTCCGCCATCCAAAACTTTCATTGCCTGCACAAAACCATCTCCTTCTTTGCCCATCATTTGGTCTTTATGTACTCGACAATTATCAAATATTAATTCGGCTGTTTCAGATGCTCGCATTCCAAGCTTGTTTTCTTTTTTACCGGATTTGAATCCTGGTGTGCCTTTTTCAATAATAAAAGCAGACATTCCATGAGAATCACCTTTTGCGCCGGTACGTGCAATTACAACGGCAACATTACCGCTGATAGCATGTGTAATAAAATTTTTCGAGCCGTTAAGTACAAAATAATCTCCGTCTTTAGTGGCAGTAGTATTCATCCCGCCAGAATCTGAACCTGTTCCGGTTTCAGTTAATCCCCAAGCACCTATCCACTCTGCAGTTGCAAGCTTAGGAAGATATTTTTTCTTTTGTTCTTCATTGCCAAAAGCAAGAATATGACCTGTACATAATGAATTGTGGGCAGCCATGGATAAACCTATAGATCCACAAATTTTAGACAATTCAACTATTGCAGTTACATATTCAGTGTATGAAAAGCCTGAACCGCCATATTCATGAGGTACCAAAACGCCCATCAAGCCTAGCTCTCCAAGTTTTTTAAACACTTCTATTGGGAATGTTTGAGCTTCATCCCATTCCATCATCTTTGGACGGATATGGTCTGCACCAAATTTCTTAATCATGTCAGCAATCATTCGCTGATTTTCTGTAATACTAAAATCCATATTGTTTTTTTATAAGGCGACAAAAATATAAAAATAATCCGAAAAGGAGAGCACTAATTTTCTGATATAAATCAGCCAAAATTAGTAATTAACTAAGCTGTTAATGTTTGAGGAGTAAGATGAAAGACGCTCTCTGCCATTTAAAAAATCAAGTTCAACAACAAATGCAAATCCCGCTACTTTACCTCCCTGCATTTCTACCAATTTTGCAGCAGCTTCTGCAGTCCCGCCGGTAGCAAGTAAATCATCATGAATAACAACGTTCCAGCCTAGTTTAATTTCGTTGACTTGCATCTCCACTTTTGCACTTCCGTATTCCAAGTTATATTCGTAAGAAATCGTTCTATATGGAAGTTTACCTGCCTTGCGAACTAATATAAAAGGGATGTTTAATTTATTTGCCAAAGCAAAACCGAATAAAAAACCACGACTTTCCACACCTATTATAGCATCCACTTTTCGTTCATCAATATTATTTGCGAAAGCAGTTATAATATCGTTACATAATTCCTGGTTATGAAATATTGGAGTAATATCTTTAAACAATATTCCAGGTTTCGGAAAATCGGCTACGTCTCGGATTGTCGATTTTATTTTAGTTGTAAGCATTATTCGATTGTTAAATAAGGTGCAATTTTACGGTAAGTTTCTTCATCTACCAAATCTGTTTTCTTTATGTCATCAATTGTTTTAAACTTTCCATGTTTTCCTCGATAACTTATTATTCCGTTTACTGTGTTCCAATTGAGGTATGGATGTTTTAATTCTTTTGCTGTGCAGGTATTGATATTTATCATTTTTACTTTAGAAACATCTACATAAACATATTTTTCTATGCCATCAAATTTTTCCTGATCAAATTTCCATAACTCCATTAATTGTTCTTTGCGAGTATAACCGCCAAGTTCTGTCCGGCGTTCAATTATTTTCTTTGCATAAAACCCTTTTATCCCTCTGATTTTAATGAGAGATAGCGAATCAGCGGAATTTAATTCCACTGGAATGATTTCGGACTTCGGAGTTTTGATTACTGGTTTTAAGGTGTCTCGTTTATAAATCTTACGACTTGTTGTATCTGCTTTTTTATCGGGAATAGAAATATAAGGTTCCAAAGAAAGATACATTTCTTCTTTAATGCAATACATCTTTTTCACATCTGCCTTGCTGCGAAACCTTCCGCCTTTAGCTTGGTAATTATCAAAAACATGAATTTGTTTATCACTAAACCCAAGTCGTTTCCAATCTTTGTCGGGTAGATTATTTGGATTAAAATAAAACCGTTCTCCTTTTATTCCAAGGGGTTTTTCTTCCTTAGAATAAGATGTAAAGTGTTTCTGTTCCTTTGATTCATTATCCAAAGAATCATTTTGTTGTTTTAAAGAATCACTGAAAGATTGAATTCGTTTTTCGAAAGAAGTGAAATCTATTTTCTCTTGAGGGAATAATAAATAAGAGAAGTTGAGATAAAGTATAAGTATAACGATTAGTGATAAGAGAATTACTATTCCTCTTTTTTCACTTCTGTGAAAAGTTAAATAATCGCGGATAAATTTTTTCATTGTACGTATAACGTTTTATTACGAATCTACGAATCCGCACATGTGATTAATTAAGTGGTATTTTTTCTTGTGAGATAATAAACCGGGATGCCTGTAAACACACAGATTAAACCGAAACCTGTATTTCTTCCGTCGTAAATAATAAGTATGGTGCAGATTGCCAAAGCTGCAAGAATATATAATGCAGGAATGATTGGGTATCCAAATGCTTTGTAAGGTCGTTCAACATCAGGTTCTTTTATGCGTAATACAAAAAGTCCGGTGATTGTTACAATATAAAATATCATGGATGCGAATGTGGAATAATTTACAAGGTCGCTGTAAGTGCCTGTAAGACACAGTGCACAAGCCCAAGCGCACTGTGTCCATAATGCAAAAGCGGGCACATCGTTTTTATTTAATGTTCCGGCTTTAGCCAAAAACAATTTATCTTTTGCCATTGCATAATACACACGCGCACCTGATAATATCAATCCATTGTTGCATCCGAAGGTGGAAACCATAATTAAACCTGCCATAATATATAGTGCAATGTTTCCGAAAATCATTGTAGCGGCACTTGCTCCAACTCTATCGTTGGTTGCAAATTGTATTCCCTGGCCTGCCACATTGTGTGCAGTAGGGTCTCCTTTTAGCGGCAATAAAGCAAGGTAGGCAACATTTGCAAGCACATATATTAAGGTAACAAGAAAGGTTCCCAAGAATAAACTGCGAGGAATATTTTTCTTCGGTTCAATTATTTCACCTGCAATAAATGTAACATTGTTCCAGGCATCAGCAGAAAAAAGCGAGTTGATAATTGTTGAACCCATTGCACCAATCAATGCAAAACCGGCAAGGTGAGCAATGCTAATAGTGCCGTCTTTATTAACTGTGGTAGTACTTGCGTCCCATGCGTTTTTAAAATTTTCGGCAAGAGTATTGCTTTTAAATGCCATTGCAATTCCCAAAACTATTAATGCAAACAATGCAATTAATTTAGTGGAAGTAAATACAAGCTGAATTATTTTTCCGTTACGAATGCCGCGCGTATTCGAATAAGTAAGGAGTAAAATGGTGATGATTGCAAGTATTTGTTTCCAGGTAATTACAAAAGCGCCATTGGAAATGGAAACGATTTGACCTTGAAGTTCAGGAAAAAATATTGCGGTATAATTTGCAAAGGCAACCGCTACTGCAGCAATAACACCTGTTTGAATAACCGTGAAAACTGTCCAGCCATAAAGGAATGAAATCATATTGCCGAATGCTCTTTGGATATAAACAAACTGCCCTCCGGCTTTCGGCATCATGCCTGCAAGCTCGCCATAGCTAAGGGCTGCCATCATAGTTATAACTCCTGTTATTACCCAAAGTAAAATTAAATAACCTGCAGAACCTACTGCGCGCGACATGCTTGCGCTGACGATAAATATTCCGGAGCCAATCATCGAACCGGCTACAATGCTTGTTGCGTCTATTAATCCAAGTGAACGTTTTAATTCATGAGGCATAAATATCTTTCTTTAAATAAAAAGGACGGTTAGTTCCGTCCTTTTATATTGTGTTTTATTTATTATTAATTACAACCCTGTTCTGTTTTTTCTCATCCAGCTAAGAACAAATATTCCAAGATGAAAAAGCGATAGTGCAAGGAAGAACCATGGTTTTGATGGTACCGGTGTTCCTACCTGATTTGCCATAAAATCAACGTGCCTGAAATAATAATCGAGCAGACTAAGTATCAATAAAAATGATGCACATAATATGCCTGCCAACGATGCTGATTTCTGTCCTCTGAATTTATGATGTGATTCTTCGCCATGATTAAACACGCTGTTTTTTAATCCGAAGATAAGGTACACGTCAAGCCCGATAAGCATCCACGTTAATGCGGATTGTTGTGTTAGTCTGTCTAAAGAAATAATCATTAACGAACAAACTCCCATACCTAATATTGGAACCAACGGAACAAGAGGTGTTTTGAATGGACGTTCGGCTTTAGGGTCGCTGCGGCGCAGTATCCAGATGCCGGCACATACTAAAACGAAAGCCAATAAAGTTCCTATCGATGTTAAATCTCCTGCAATGCTTCCGGGAATAAATCCTCCGAAGATGCCTACAAATAAAAATAACATCAAGTTTGATTTGTATGGTGTACGGAATTTAGGATGAAGATGGGAGAATACTTTTGGAAGCAATCCATCGTTCGACATGGAGAAAAATACACGACTTTGTCCCATAAGCATTACTAATATTACTGAGGAGAAACCTGCAAGAATAGCTACTGTAACTGCTGTTGCAAGCCAACCGTAACCGTGCATGTAAGTAGAAATTGCATAGGCAACAGATGCTTCTTTTCCTTTAGCAGGGTCGCCAAACTCTTGCCAATTGGCTACTCCGGTGAGTACGTGAGAGAATACAATGTATAAAAATGTGCAGACAACCAGCGAACCTAATATACCTATCGGCATATCGCGTTTCGGATTTTTAGCTTCCTGTGCAGCTGTAGATACTGCATCAAAGCCGATGAAGGCGAAGAAAACTATTCCAGCACCTTTCAATACTCCACCCCACCCCCAAGTGAAGAAGCCGGTATGACCAGCAACACCTTCCGGAATTAAATATGGTGTATGGTTTTCAGGTTTGATAAATTGCCAGCCAAGTACAATAAATATTAATACAATTGATACTTTAAGGAAAACGATTATTGCATTAACTGCTGCTGATTCCTGCGTTCCTTTTATCAATAATAAAGTAAGTAATAATAGGATAAATAATGCGGGAAGATTGACGAACCCGTGTACTCCTGTAACGCTTGATTCGAATGGCGAATGGCACCATTCAAATGGTATTGCGCCGCCCAATAATTTATTAAGATATTCGCTCCAGGCAATGGAAACTGTTGCTGCGCCTAGTGCATATTCGAGTATCAATGCCCAGCCGATTATCCATGCGATTAATTCGCCCATTGTGGCGTAAGCATAAGTATATGCGCTACCTGCTATAGGAATCATGGAAGCAAATTCGGCATAACAAAGTCCTGCAAATGCGCAGCCGATAGCTGCTACCACAAATGAAAGTGTAACTGCCGGACCTGCTGCTTCGGCTGAAGCTGCTGCTGTGCGGACAAATAATCCGGCACCTATAATAGCGCCTATACCAAGTGCTACCAGCGACCACATGCCGAGTGTACGTTTTAATCCTCCTTCTGATTCTGCAGAGTGTGCGAGCAATGCTTCAAGCGATTTTTTTCTGAATATTGACATATAATTTAGTATTAAGTATAAAGTATTATGTATTAAGATTTTTTAATCGTTTCAAATATAGATAAGTTTTGATAATAAGCGGAAATTAATTTGTGATTGGCTCATTAGTTTATTGGTTTATTATTTTATAATCACTGGTACCAAGGTTTTAAATCTGAACGCCATTTATAGTAACTCATATCAAGCAAACCACCTGCAAAAGTTATTATAATCAACTAAAAACCATATTTGCAAGCCTGACATATTTTTTTTACTTTTTGTCAATTATGACAAAATAAAATCACGAAGTCTGATTTTTCAGTCAATATAGGTCAATCTTCCGCCAAAGTACTTTTAGTGTTTCAAACAATAGCTTTTCTGTTCCTTAAAATAGCTTATCTATTGAGCAGAACAACTCTCCCTTTCCAATGAAGACGTTTGTAGTACAAAAGGATACCTTTCCTGTTCCGAAGAATACGTTTGTAGTATCTAAGAAATTGTTTCCGGTTTCTAACAGGTGATGGCAGGTTGAGCACAATACCTTTCCTGTTCCAAACAATTGCTTTCCTTTTGAGCAGAATATCTTTGATGATTCAATGAACAACTTACTTGTTTATGAAACCAACTTTCTTGTTCATGAAAACGACTTTGGTCAACCACATAACTGTTTTTTTTGAGGTGTTTTTGATTTGTGCCTTTATTTAGCATTTTAACATCTGTTTTGGGAGGGGGGAAATTAATGACACTATACACCTTACTCACATCAAAATGTCTTCGGCAGGTTTATTAGGGGCTATTTTGGCGTTATTGAGAAATAGATAAAAAGGGAGGTAAAATTGAAGAAGTTGGCTGAACTCTCTATTAAAAGGTTTTATCATTTATTTTACGGCCGAAAAATCGCGGTAAGAGCAAAAATAAACTTTAAATATTATTTTCGCCACAAGCTGTTTCAAGAGCAATAAGAAATTAGAATAGCAATATCTAAAGAAAGAATAGAATGAAAATTAAAATGGAGTTTTAAAGCAAATCTGTAATGTAAAACGAGTAAATGGATACTAATAGAGAACTACTATTCTCTACTTGCCAGATAATCGGGCGATAGCTTTCAACCCTTCTTCATTATTAGGATTCAGCTTTAATGATTTGCGGTAGTATTCCAATGCCTGATTCTTTTGCCCCATCATCTGATAGGTTTGTCCCAACCCATGATATACTCCCCATGAATAAGGATAATTGATTTCGTTCAGCTTAAATACTTTAAAAGCATCCTGCATACGTCGCGCCTTTAATAATTTAAAACCTACATCATTCACCTGCTCATCGGTATAAGCGGAAGCGTTTGGTGCCAGTCCCCCTAATTCGGAACGAACCCTATTTACTTTTGTTATAAAATAATCAAATGGAATAGTGCCATCAACCAAATCACATTCATATTTCTTTATGCAGTTTCCAAGATAGTCACATTCGTTGTATGGTGCGCATTTGCAAGTTGAATAGGCATTATACATTCTGTCGCCATCGATTAAATACACCGAATCTTTTTGCTGCATCACCAACTCATCAAAGTTGCAAAATGCTGCCAAAGCCAATTGAGAATAATTTTGAGAAGCATTTCTGAATCCACCGTAAGTTGTTTGCCATACCTGCTGTATCAACTGCATACCACCTTCGCAGGGTTTAATCTTTTTAATTACGCCAGCCACATTTCCTGCTCCTGCATGATAGGAATGCAGCACAAGTAAACGAAACCATAAATCCGTTTCGTTATAAGTAACATGGGCACTATCGAGCATTGCCTTGGTATACGGAATGCAGATAGTACTCAATAACCGCGAAGCACCCATTGCCGATTTCTCCACATCGGTGCGTTCATCAATCTTTCCATTTACAATTAATCCTTCTTTTCGAGCCACCGCTTTCATCAATTGAAAAGGTCCGTTAGCACCAACACCCGATTTGGTATTCATCTTTCCCGGACTTTCGATAAGCAATATTGCCTGTGCATACCATGGGTCAACGCCATATTGACGAAATACATCAATTGAACGATTGATAATCGGCATCGCTTTTTTATAATCGTAGAAATCCTTTTTGCCTCCGGTAATTAATAATACGGCACTATCCGATACACCATATTTGCGTTTCAAACTATCCTTATATATAGTATGCTGCACTTCGGGCATTTTACTCCAGTCTCTCAGATATATTTTATCAAGCAACTGACGGTTGGAAGCTACACTCACTATTGCCGAATCGGGAGAAAGAAGCATTATCTTTTGCCAGAATTGCGGTTGCGGTAACGTATGCCAGCCTTCTTTATAAAGCTGGTCATCATTCATAAATTTCATTTTGGTTATGTCATTATAACCAACTACATACTTCTCAACAACAGGAATAGTACGCACATCAGTTTGTGCTTTTGCATTAATGCAAACATTCATCAATGCAAGCACCAGCAGCATGTTGGTAAAATTTATGAATGTCTTATTTTTCAATGGATGTTATTATAAATAATTTTATAAAATTAATAAACATTTCCCAAGTCTCATACTTTGAACCCATAAACTTTTAAACAAAGGTTTTCAACAAATACAGTACATAAATTAAACCAACTTTCACTTACGGAGATTCTTAATAAAAGTCAATCTGGAAAATCCTGCTTAAAATCATATTCTTATTTCGATTTAATTGACCTTTCACTCTCAATAAAATCATTACTTTTGCGCCTCAAATAATTAAAAAAATTTAATATGGCAACAGATAGATTTGAAGCTCACGATTATTATTTAATGGATGAGTTATTAACCGATGAACATAAATTAATCCGTGAAACAGCACGTGCATGGGTAAAAAAGGAAGTTACTCCAATAGTTGAAGAAGCATGTCAGAATGCTAAATTTCCAAAACAATGGATTAAAGGGCTTGCTGAAATAGGAGCTTTCGGACCTTATATACCTGCTGAATACGGTGGTGCCGGATTAGACCAGATTTCCTATGGAATAATAATGCAGGAATTGGAGCGTGGTGATAGTGGATTGCGTTCTACTGCATCAGTGCAAAGTTCATTGGTAATGTTTCCAATCTATACATTCGGTTCGGAAGAACAAAAACGTAAGTACTTACCGAAACTTGCTGCAGGCGATATGATGGGATGCTTTGGATTGACAGAGCCTGACTATGGTTCCAATCCTTCGGGAATGATTACAAACATAAAAGATAAAGGCGATCATTATTTATTGAATGGAGCTAAAATGTGGATCTCCAACTCTCCTTTTGCTGATATAGCAGTAGTTTGGGCAAAAGATGAAGCTGGCGATATTCGCGGTATGGTTGTAGAACGGGGCATGGATGGATTCACAACTCCTGAAACACATGGCAAATGGAGTCTTCGTGCTTCTGCAACCGGCGAGTTGGTTTTCTCGAATGTAAAAGTTCCAAAAGAAAATATATTCCCTAATGTCAAAGGACTAAAGGGACCATTGAGTTGCTTGAATTCTGCACGTTTTGGAATCGCTTGGGGTGCAATAGGTGCTGCAATGGATTGCTACGATTCTGCATTACGTTACTCAAAAGAACGTATTCAGTTTGGCAAACCAATCGGTGCATTTCAATTGACTCAAAAGAAATTAGCTGAAATGATTACTGAAATCACTAAAGCACAATTGTTAACTTGGAGACTGGGGGTACTTAAAAACGAACACCGTGCTACACCTGCACAAATATCCATGTCGAAACGTAACAATGTAAACATGGCATTGCAAATAGCTCGCGAAGCACGTCAGATACATGGGGGAATGGGCATCACTGGCGAATATCCAATTATGCGCCACATGATGAATCTTGAATCAGTTGTTACTTATGAAGGTACTCATGATATACACTTATTGATTACCGGTATGGACGTTACTGGCTTCAACGCTTTTAATTAGTACATTATCTAAATAAAAAACGGCATCCGAATATTGTTTCGGATGCCGTTTTTTTATGACAATATATTTCATCATTCAACTAATGAACATTGAAAAAACAATAACAAGAAAGTTAATTGTATTTACCCTTGAATTAACCGCGCGATTGCAAAAGCAAAACCTGCTGCCAGAGCACCAATCACAGCTACCTTAAGCGCACCATAATAAGGATTCATTCCTGTTAGTTTCGATTTAAAGAATCCGAATATTAATAAACTGATAATAGCAAGAACCGCAGAAAGTTTCAATCCCATTATTCCATCGCTCACAAAAAAGTAAGGCGACAATGGAACTAATCCACCAACTATATATGCTGCACCAATATTAAAAGCTGATTTGCCGGCACGTTTAGGGTCTGGTTTATCCAAGCCTAATTCATGTTTCATCATAAAATTAACCCAGCGGTCATCGTCTTTTATAATCTCCAAAGTAGCCTTTTCCTGCACCTCTTCACTTAACCCAAGCTCAGCAAAAAAATCTTTTACCTCCTGCTTCTCAACATGAGGAAGTTCCTTTACTTCTTCATATTCACGTTTTAATTCACTGTTATAATGGTCCTGTTCCGTTTTCCCAGCAAGGTAACCACCAAGTCCCATTGCTATGGAACCAGCAGCTATTTCAGCTATACCTGCAATTACTATTAAATGCACATCTTTTACAGCACCGCTCAAACCTGCTGCCAATGCAAAAGGCACAGTTAATCCATCACTCATTCCAATAACAATATCCATTAATGTTTCAGAGCTGGTGAGATGATTTTCGGTGTGATGAAGATGTGTATCCATGATGATTTTTAAATAGTTTAGTTAGCTCTATATTATTCCAAGAAACACATAGTTTCATTTTATAGTAGTGGCTCCGGCGGGAATCGAACCCACATCTAAAGTTTAGGAAACTTCTATTCTATCCATTGAACTACGGTGCCTGTATTATGAAAGCGGCAATAAATTATTTCGTTAAAAGCTTAAATCCCTTGCCGTGTATATTAATCAATTCGATTGCAGGATCATCCCGTAGATATTTACGAAGCTTTGCAATGTAAACATCCATGCTTCTTCCATTAAAATAATTATCATCGCCCCAGATAGTTTTTAAAGCAAAATTCCTATCCAAAAACGTTTCCATATTTAGACAAAGAAGTTTTAATAATTCAGCTTCTTTTGTTGTAAGTTTGTGTTGAACACCCTTCATTACCAGTGTTTGACGGGGAAAATCAAATTTAAACTTACCTATTTCAAACTCATTTTGTTCGGTAGTTTTCACCATCTTATTTTCAGTTCTACGAAGAATAGCTTTTAAGCGAAGCAATAATTCTTCCATACTAAAAGGTTTGGTGATATAATCGTCAGCACCGATGGTGAAGCCTTCTATCGCATCTTCCTTCATTGATTTAGCGGTGAGAAATACTAAAGGAATATTCTCTTCAACTAATCTTAATTCCTTTGCCAATGTATATCCATCTTTTATTGGCATCATCACATCAAGAATACAAATTTGAAATTTCCCCTTAGCAAAAACATCATACCCTTCTTTTCCATTCTTGGCCCAAGTGGTTGAAAATCCTTTTGCATCAAGATATTCCTTTAATAGACTTCCTAGATTCGGATCGTCCTCTGCTAATAATACTCTTACTTTTTCCATATTAAATTTTGAATAATTTTATTCAGTTGGATTTGTTGGCAAATATACAGTGAAAGTGCTTCCCTTGTTAAGTTCACTTTCAACACTTATTGATCCCCCATGTTTCTCAACCACTGCCTTTACATAACTTAATCCCAATCCGAACCCCTTTACATTATGCACATTACCTGTATGTACGCGATACATAGTATCAAATATTCGGTGCTGGTTTTCTTTACTTATACCAATCCCATTATCCTTTACCGAAATAAAAATACCTTCTCTATCACTTCGGGTTGTTATCTTAATAACCGGCTTTTCATTCGAATACTTTAAGGCATTATCAATAAGATTAAAAATAATGTTGGTGATATGCACACGGTCGGCATTAATTACAGGATTTTCGGCATTCAATTCTGTACTTATTTCACCGTCTCTGTTCTCCACCTGCAGTTTAATATTGGCAATGCTTTGATCAATTAAATTATGAATATCTGTGCTTTGTATTTTTAATTTAAACTCGCCTTTATCAAGTATTGCAGTTTGCAAAATATTCTCCACCAACAAACTCAGTCGTTTATTTTCATCCCTAATCATCTTCACATATTTATTCGTACGTTCCTCATTCTTTTCAATACTCTTATCATTCAACACTTCACAGGCGAGTGAGATGGTGGAGATTGGCGTTTTAAATTCGTGAGTCATGTTACTTATAAAATCGTTTTTTATTTCCGACAATTTTTTCTGTTTGATGATTGTAGTAATCGTAAAATAAAATGAAAATATAAGCACCATCATCAATGCAACTGAAATTAACAACATAAACCACATCGAACTCAAAAGGTACTTACTTTGCTCAGGAAAATAAAGCGATAAGTATTGTGGCTTGATAAATATATTGTCAGGTGAAAGATTTACTTTGTAACCTGATGCATATAATTGTTTTTCCTTGTCGGATATTTTGTTGGAATCGGCAGGAAGCGCTTTAGAAGCCATGATTCCATAAATATAATTTGCTGAAATACCCTTTTCTAAAAGTTCCACCTTTATAATTGAATCTAATCGAGCCGTATCAAGCTTATTATGGCTATTATCATTATAAATATTTACACTAACAAGCTCATCAAAAATATCGTTCACCACATCTTTTTTATGTGCAAACCATTTGTTTTTGAACTCACCAGAATCAAGCTGAGCCAGACTTAATGGGCCATCGTTATCTATTCGTCTGTCAATATTACGTGCAATGGAATCACTCGAATAATTTTTTAACCGTGTTTTCTTTACAATGTAACCACTGCTGTCAGCCGAATATTCTTCAAATATTTTAACATTCACACGGTCTTTTTGCAAAGCAAATGAACGTTTATCAGTTGTGGAACGTCTTATTAATTTGGTATTGTGCTTCATTGAATCTGCAGGCGTGAACCAACGAATTCCCTGTTTGCGGAAATTAATCTTCTTGGTCATCTTTGCTGCAGTCTGCTTTTTTTCTAACCGCAGAACAACATTATTCAAGGCATCACTTACGTTTTCTTCAAACCGCTCCTTACCAACTTTTATTGCATTGTTAATCCAATAAACTTGTATAGCTACAAGCCCAACTAACGCAATGCTTGTTAATAAAGTGATTAGCTTAACGCTGCTCTTTTTCATTCTTACAAAAGTACTCTATTTTACTTTCAATTTCTGCGCATACATTTTGTCCTTCAATGCCTTTACGCCGTCGTCGTTTATGTATTCGTCATACGTCATTCGCTTGTCTATAATGCCGTTTGGAGTAAGTTCGACAATACGGTTTGCTACTGTCTGCACAAATTCGTGGTCATGAGATGTGAACAACGCCACATGTTTCCAGTCTTTCAATGCATTATTAAATGCAGTTATTGATTCCAAATCCAGGTGATTTGTAGGCTCATCCAATATCAAACAATTGGCATTGGTAAGCATCATGCGCGACACCATACAACGCACCTTTTCTCCTCCGGAAAGCACATTTGATTTCTTCAACGATTCTTCACCGGTGAATAACATTTTGCCAAGGAATCCACGTACATACGTTTCATCTTTATCCTTTGAAAACTGGCGTAACCAATCAACAAGATTATAATCCGAAGTAAAAAACTTTGCATTTTCATTTGGCAGATATGATTTTGTAATTGTACTTCCAAAAACATATTCACCACTGTCTGCCTGCGCTTCACCGGTTATTATTTCGAAGAAAGAAGTGATGGCAATATGTTCTTTCGACAAAACCACAATCTTATCACCTTTAGTCATCGTGAAAGTAATATCCTTAAATAAAATATCTCCTTCGGATGAAGTTTTACTCAGATGTTCAACGGCTAAAATCTGATCGCCGCAATCTCTATCCGCCTTAAATATGATGCCCGGATATTTACGAGTACTCGCTTTAATATCTTCTATTACCAGCTTCTCCAGCAACTTTTTCCTACTGGTTGCCTGACGGGATTTGGAAGCATTGGCACTGAATCGCTCCACAAAATCCTGCAATTCCTTGCGCTTGTCTTCCATCTTTTTATTCTGGTCCGACCGCTGACGCAATGCCAACTGGCTCGACTCATACCAAAAAGTATAGTTACCTGTATATATCGAAATCTTATTAAAATCAATGTCGGCGATATGTGTACATACCGAATCGAGGAAGTGACGGTCGTGGGAAACAACAATTACGGTGTTCTGAAAATCAGCAAGAAAGTTCTCGAGCCACGAAATAGTTTCCACATCCAAATCGTTTGTCGGCTCATCAAGTAATAAAATATCAGGATTGCCAAACAACGCCTGAGCAAGCAACACACGCACTTTTTCCTTTCCGTTCAGCTCACCCATCAATTTAGTATGATAGGATTCCTTCACACCCAAATCACTAATTAAGTTAGCAGCATCACTCTCGGCATTCCAGCCATCCATCTCGGCAAACTGATGTTCGAGGTCGGCAGCTTTCACGCCGTCAGCATCACTGAAATCAGGCTTTGCATACAAAGCATCTTTTTCCTGCATTAGTTTCCACAGCTTTTTATTGCCCATCATCACTGTTTGCAGCACCGGGAAAGCATCAAAAGCAAAGTGATTCTGGCTCAACACACTCATCCTGTCGCCCGGATCCATATAAACCTGACCGGTAGTAGGGTCAATTTCGCCTGAAAGTATCTTTAAAAACGTTGATTTACCTGCACCATTGGCACCTATCACACCGTAACAATTGCCGGGGGTAAATTTAAGATTCACCTCATCAAACAGAACCCGTTTGCCATATCGAAGTGAAAGATTTGAAACTGAAATCATATATTGTAAATTCTAAATTCTTATCCCTAAATTCTAAAATAAATTTTCGGGGACTGCAAAAGTAGCTTTATTTATTGGTTATTGGTTACTGATTAATATTTATTGGCAGTACCTAAATAAAGGTAGCTTTGGGACGCTGTATTTTGTCTAAATTTTCCTACTTCACAACCTAGTGAGGTGAACTATTTTCAAAATATCTTAGCTTCACAATCTAGCAAGGTGGTATTTTCTAT
>CAIRRW010000074.1 GCA_903881065.1 uncultured Bacteroidota bacterium | reverse complement strand
GTGATAAATATTATCAATAACAAGTTTGCCTTTTGTATTAATATATCCCCATTTACTTCTATACCCTTTGCCAACTTTTACTGCTGCCAAGCCATCGCTGAATTGACGAGCTAATGTGAATGTTATTTGTGATTGCATTAATGATTATTTTAAATCTTTAAAATCATCTAAAAAATATTGTTTCAAATTCCCTTTCCTGTTTCTTTTCAAATTAAGTTTAGAATAATCAGTAACTGGAGAACCATAATCTTTTAACAATTTACTTTTTACTTCTTCATACGAAAGTCCTTCTTCAATATCAAGATAGTAAACGCATAAATGGTCATAATTATCCATTAAATAAATGATTTCGGTGGCTCCAAAGAAAGTTATTATTTTAAATACTTCTTTTCGGAATGCCAGAAACCATTCTTTATCATCTTTATCAAATATTATCCAATACTTAAAATGAGAACCTATAATTACTGCATTTTTAAAGATATTAAAATCAAAAATAGCATTGCCCATAATACGAATAGACTTGCCAGCACTTTTGCCTTTTGTATAGTTTTCTAACCGATATTCCCATTTTTGCCTTTTATGTATGGTGCCATCGTATCTCTGCGAAAGTTCTAAATTAATTTTTTTAACTTTTTGAATTGTTTCTTCTGCAAATTTGCGTGTGTATTTAAACCCAAATTTATTATCACAGATTATTTTTAATATTACAGACATTTTCTGTTATTTTAAATCATTAAAATCATCTAAAAAAAACTCATTAATGTTTCTATAATCAAGTTTATCATAATTTAAAAGAGAATAATCGGTAACAGGTTTTCCCATTTCTTTTATCATTTTCTTTTTGATTTTTTCATAAGGCTCGCCTTCTTCAGCCATACCTTCTAAATAGCCTCCCACTTTATCGCAGCTATTATCAGCAAGCCAAATTACTTCTGTACCTCCAACAATTGTAACTATCTGAAATAATTCATTTCGGAATTTAGGGAACCATTTAATTGTTTTGGTTTCATAAATAAAACTATACCTGTAAATTGTATGTAATATGCATATGTGATTATATAAATGGGGAGTAATATCAAAAGGTCCTTGAAAAGAAACACTGTAAGGAAAGTATTCATTTTTTTCTTCTATTTGATAATTCCAGTCACCTTTTTCCTTAATTGTTTTATTTTTCCCTTTTGCAATATTTGTATATTCAATATGTGAAGTTTTGCCAAGTTTTAATGCTTTTAGTTTTTCAACTATTAATTCATAATCCTTAACGGTTTCTTTTCCGGTAAGTTTTGAATTGGTAATGGCATATAATGATGTACTCATTCTTTCTTATTCCCTTCTACAATTATTATTTCTTCGGGTGACAGGTTATAGAGTTTGTAAACCATTGTATCTATTGCTTTGTCGGTGGTTTCAATTTTTGATTTTATTTTGATTTCTTCTTTTCCTTCTCTTTCGTAAACAAATCAGCGGTATATTTTTCGTACAACTCAAATAAAAATTCCATTCGTTTTGCTTCTGTAGTAAATGGTTGTGGGCGGTATGCTACATCTACTGCTTTGTCTAAATCATTATGTGCTTTTGTTAATGCTGGTGGCATTTTCAAAGGGTGATATAAATCAGCAAGTGAACTTTTGGGAAATTCTGCTCTTGTATCTAATACCTTTTGCGCTTTTTCCTCTATGGTTTTTATTTGTTTTTCAGTTGGGTTTTCTGCCCAAGGATAATTGTTATAAACAAGACTATTAGAATATCTAAAATCACTTTTCAT
>CAIRRW010000073.1 GCA_903881065.1 uncultured Bacteroidota bacterium | reverse complement strand
GGCTGTCATAAAAATAAAAATACAAGCTTCTGCCAATTCATCTATTATAGTTGTACTCTGCAGTTTCAATAACTTTACCGATGTTAATACTACAAAACATAAACCAAGCAAATTGCTTGACGTATTTAAAATGTGGGGTGATGTTTGTTTCATAATTTGTACTAATTAGTTTTCCTGTTTTTATTAATTGATGAATATATTCCAAAGTTGAAACCCTTGAATTCGGTAGGTGTTATAAATTGCGCTCTGGTAATATTATTCATGGTAATAAATACACTTACAATAATAATTGCCTCTCTCATAAAATTAAATTTAAAGGTTTAATAATTTTAGAGGTATGACGACTTTGGTGAGGAAAAGTTACCCCAAGTTGATGTTAAATTGTGTTAAGCAAATGTTTGTTTATTTAACTAGAAGTGTTGATTTTACTATGTAAAATCATTAAAAATGGGTTACTTTATTGCGGAGAGGACACCACCCAATAATAGTCATTACTGAACAATAGTCACCCCGAAGTTAATGTGGGACAGGCTGAGTCGAGCAGACTCGTGCCTACGGAGGTGTATTTCTTTTGTATTAGTTTAGGCTTGTAAGGGAACTAAAAACTCCGTCAATTACTTTAGCCATTCGTCTCAAGTCAAGCGTTTCTATTTTGTCTGTAGGTTCGTGATAATTTTTGTTTCTCAAAAAGGCGGTGTCTGTGATCATTAATGCACTGTACCCAAATTTCCAATAGTTCAAATGGTCCGAAAAGTCAATACCTCCTAATGATTTTGGTCCTGTAAACATTTTTGTTTTAATACTAGTTGAAGATTTGAAACGACTGCAAAACTTTTTCGTAAAATGCCCTGCACCAAATTTCTTTACTAGTGTAATGTAGTTTCCCCTGTTACCATAAAAAAGAGAAAGCAGTCCTATCGGATAATCCTGTGTATGTTTTTCCTCTTTGAAGTAACCAATCATTTCAAGTGAAATCATTCCATAAACATTTGCTTTTCTGTCGGCAAGTGATTTGGCGTGAATGTAACTACCCATAAATTCTGTTCTAAAGTAAGGTGGTTCTTCCAACGTGTATGCTACAAGGTCAATTCTGTAATTTAGTTTCTGTCCTTTAAGCATTCTTGCAAGTTCAAGTAGCCCTGTAATTCCTGTTGCATTGTCGTCTGCACCTTCCTGTTTGTCGCATACATCGTAATGAGCACCTAAAATAATTCTTTTAGTGTTTTCCGTTCCGAAAGAACAGATGATATTCTTGTATTCAAGTCCATTTGCTGAATAAGTTTGAGTTGAAATACTGTCGCTATACAACTTGAAAATATTTTTAATATAGTCAGCCGTTTTGTTAAGCAATTGAATATTGTCGCAAGTTCTATAACCAATCGTCTTGGTTATTGCTGTCAAATGAGTTTTAATTAATGTCGTGTCTGAAAACGCAGACGCTCTGCCAAATGTAGTAAGCATTAAAAGCAGTGCCGGTATTAGTTTGTACATTTTCATAAAATGTTATATAACGCTTGAAGGGTATATGAAGTATTTTATTTTTTCCATTCAATTAAACTGTCATTCGGCAAATCGTATTCATATATTTTACTTGTCAAACTGTCAATATATAGCCAACCGTCAGTAGCAAATCGAGGGTTGGTATTCCCCTCGTCTGTGATATTATGTCCTATATGAAATACTAAATAGTTTGTTTTGCCAGTATTTTCTCTCCTGTCTAAAATCCATTCTTCCGAGTATTTGTCTTTAATAGCAAGTCTGACGAGTTGGTTGTCCGTTTGGTTAATGTATTTCACAACTAGTTGGTCAATACAATTGATCTTATTAGGTTCCTGTATAGTTGATTTATTTTCTTCACCTTTATTATTTGCATGCGAACAACTAACTAGAAGGACAATTATT
>CAIRRW010000072.1 GCA_903881065.1 uncultured Bacteroidota bacterium | reverse complement strand
AACTAAAAGAGTATATAAAACGCAGACAGTTGTAGATTGCGGCAATAGTGCTATTGTCAATACTCTTAAAATTGAATCAGCGCTTCGCGAATTTATATTGTTGCGGACAGAGTCCTCGGTAACTAAATTAGTTGAATCTAGAGCATTACTGCTGCAACAATTAGCCAAATTAGTACAACTTGAAAAGGAAGATAAGGAAGTTATTCCGTTAATAGATGCAACCCTCCTATTGGTGAATGAACGAATTAAAAAAGTAAATTCATTTATTATAAATATTAAACAAAATAAGTTAAGCAAAGAGCAGGTATTAAAGACGATTGAAAGTGGTAGCATATTATCAGAATTAATTAAGAAATATATCATTAATATAAATACCATCGAACTTGGAAAACTACATAAAGAGGAAGCAATAGATGCAGGATATGATGAAAATGTAAATTTAAATCTTGGATTACTTGCTTTGATTGTGGTTGTTTTTATTCTGCTTGGCTTTCTTATTATTCGTCTGCATAGGACAAAAGACAAGCTTTCGGTAGAAATTGAAAAGTCAAATACGCTTTTCACTAATATATTTCGTTATAACCCTGCAAGTATTGCTATTATTCGAGTGGCTGATGATGAAATTATAAATGTAAATGACCTGTTTGTAGCGAATTTTGGTTTTAATAATAAAGAAGAAGTTATTGGTAAAAAACACATGGAACTGGATTTATATCTGAATCCGGAGGAAGAGAAAGAGATACGTAAACTTGCTTTGAAAAATAAAGTGTTGAGGAATGTTGAAATTCAAATGAAAGACCGCAATGGTAAATCTATTTGGAGTTCGAAAAGTAAGATTCTTATCAATATAGAAAATGAGCCTTGTTTTTTAACAGTATTCTTGGATATTTCCGAACAAAAACAAGCAGAGTTTACATTACAAGTTACCAATAAAGAAATGGAAGCATTTACATATACTGTATCGCACGATTTGCGCGCGCCACTTAGGGGGATAAACGGATATGCAAACGCTGTTATAGAAGATTTTGGAGCAACACTGGATACTGAGGCGAGTGGTTATCTGAAATCCATTATTGATAATTCTAAAAGAATGGGTGACCTTATTGATGATTTACTTGCTTTTTCTCGATTGGGTAGAAATGTGTTGCCGACTAACGAAATAAATATGAATTCGCTGGTTGCTTCAGTAATGGAAGAAATGAGAAAGGATGGTGAGGAAGTGATAAATATTGAGAAGGAATTGCTGCCACCTGCATTCGGACAGCAGGCGTTGATAAAACAAGTATGGGTGAATTATTTATCGAATGCCATAAAATACTCTAAGAATAGAACGAAAATAGAAATAAAAATAGGAACCTATAATATAGGGAGTGAAATAGTATACTATGTAGAAGATAATGGGGCAGGATTCGATATGAAATATTACGATAAGCTTTTTGGTGTGTTTCAACGGTTGCATTCAAATGAAGAATTTGAAGGGACAGGTATTGGATTGGCAGTGGTACAAAAAATAATACAGAAACACAAAGGAAGGGTATGGGCAGAATCAGTACTAAACAAAGGTTCGTGCTTTTATTTTAGCTTGCCGAAACTTTAGAAAAAAAAGATTTTTTAATTAATATGAATAAGTAAATACCCTAATATTAAAAAAATATAAACAATTTAAATTAAACAAAATCATGGATTACAACGAAGTAGAAATTTTATTTGTAGAGGACAACATGGATGATGCTGCATTAACACTAAGAGCATTAAGAAAAGGCGGGCTATCGAACAAGCTGCATCATGTTAAAGACGGTGCTGAAGCATTGGATTTTATGTATGGTGAGGGAGAGTTTTCGGGAATAGATAAGGAGCACCCGCATCTTAAACTTATTTTGCTTGATTTGAAAATGCCGAAAGTAAATGGCATGGAAGTGCTGGAGAAACTAAAGGCTGACCCGAAATTTAATTTTATTCCGATAGTGATACTTACCTCTTCAAAAGAAGATCCGGATATTAAACGCTGTTATGAATTAGGAGCAAATAGTTATATTGTAAAACCAGTTGAAAGTGATAACTTCTTTCAAACCATTAAAGAACTTAGCTTTTATTGGATGATATCAAATCAGCCACCAAAAAATTAATGCAGGATACTCCTTTAAAATTTTTGCTCTTAGAAGATTCGGAAATGGACGCAATGTTGCTTGTCAGATTTCTGAAAAAATCGGGTATTGATTTCAGTTATACGAGAGTTTGGGAGGAAAATTCTTATATTTCAGAATTAGTAAATAATAATTATGATTTGGTAATTTCCGACCATTCATTGCCAAATTTTTCTGGGAAGGAAGCATTCCATATTGTAAAGAATAGATTTCCTCATCTGCCATTTATTGTTGTTACTGGAACAATGATGGAGCATACTTTGGCAGAGATTACAAAAGCAGGAGTTGATGATTATATACTCAAGGATAATTTACTTCGCCTTCCATCAGCTATTCATCAAGTAATAAGCAAGAAAAAAATAGAACGATTACATTATAAACTTGAAAAAGCATATAAAGATGTAACAGATAGTATCAACTATGCAATGAATATACAGAATGCTGTATTTCCTTCAAAATCACTATTAGCTGAACTTTTTCCCGAATCATTTATTTTGTTTCAGCCAAGAGATTGTGTTAGCGGTGATTTCTATTATTTTGAAAGAGATGAGAAGATTACTTACATCATAGTTGCAGACTGCACGGGGCATGGAGTGCCCGGAGCTTTTCTAAGTATTCTTGGTATTGAAAAGTTAAAATCATTACTAATTACCCAAACAGAACCAGCAGAAATACTTAGAAAACTTAATATTAAAATTAAGAAGGCATTATCTCATTCATCAACAGAGGACAGTAGTGAAGGAATGGATATTGCTATCACTGCTTTTGATTCCGAAAATAATACACTGAAATTTGCAGGAGCTAACCGCCCGCTATGGATAAAAAGGAAGGGGAAAGAAGAGTTAGAAGAAATTAAAGGGGATAAAAAAGGGATAGGGCATAGCTCTGATCATTCAATTGATAAAGATTTTTTAACCCACGAAATAAAATTAGAAAAAGGTGATACATTTTATATGTCATCTGATGGGTTGGCAGACCAATTTGGCGGACCAAAAGGCAAAAAGATAACGTCAAAAAAATTAAAACGATTTCTAAGCAGTATGCAGGAGAAATCTATGAGCGAGGAGAAACTTCATCTTATTAATTTTCTTGAAGAATGGCAAGAAGATGAAGAACAAGTGGATGATATATTAATATTAGGGGTAAGAGTGTAGTTGTTTTTTAAAATAAACAAAATAACTCTTTTATTTAGCAAACTCCTTCATTTCCTTCTTTGCAGCAGTAATCGTCTTTTGAAAAGTCTGTAAATCTTCTTCGTCAATGCCATTAAGATTGATTTTTGATTGTAAAACAATTGATAGGAATAGGCCCAGATATTCTTCAGTAATAAACATTTGTATACTCGGCATTATTTCATGCAATAAAGCACGGAACATTTTATGATTATTGGCGTTGAAACAATCGGTTAATTGTTGCCATTTATCATCAATTATCTGAATAAATGATTTACAAACTGTTTTCTCAATTGATTTGTCGTTGCCAACTTGTTTCAAAAATCCTAAACGATTATAATAATGCAGTGCATGTGACTTTTTTAATTGATTGGAGATTTTCTCCAGTAATTCTTCTGTTTCAAACGGTTTGCTTATATAATCATTCATACCGGCTTTTGTGGCTATCTTAATATGAGTAGTAAAGGCATTAGCCGAAACTCCAATAATTGGGATATCCAACGAGGTATTTTCTCTTATTATTTTTGTAGCTTTAATGCCATCAATCTCGGGCATTTGTAAATCCATGAGAATAACTACATCTCTATGTTTACTTTTATCTGCTAAATAATCAATTAATTTTTGTGCTCCATCAAAATCAATAACTTCTTTTACTGTCTTTATTAGTAATTCCTTTGCCAAAACTCTATTTAAAAGGTTATCATCAACTAATAATATGGTGGTTTCTTTTAATTTCAATTTACTTATCTTTCTTCTTTTTGGAAGAACAACTTTTTCTCTTTCGTCCAATGCTAAAGGAATAATAAAACTAAACTTAGATCCAACATCTTTTTTGCTTTCTACGGAAAGTTTACCGCCCATCATTTCAATAAATTTATTAGAAATGGTTAATCCTAATCCTGTACCACCATATTTTCTTGTTACCGTTGTGTCTTCCTGTGAAAAAGGCTCAAATAGATTTTTAATATATTCCTTTGAAATACCTTTTCCAGTATCTACCACCTCAAAATTAATATAAGTTCTATTTTTACCTGGTTTTACAAGTACCACATTAATATTTACTCGTCCAGTTTCAGTAAACTTAATGGCATTATTTAGCAAATTGTTTATTATTTGCGATAACCTCATGGTGTCGCCAACCAATTCATCAGATATTTCGTTATCAATATTAAGTGAGAATAAAATACCTTTTCTATCTGTACCAAGTTTATGCTGCAAAAATATTTCCTTCATCAATTTTGAAAGGCTGAACGGACGTTCTTCTAATTCTATTTTCCCATTTTCAATTTTTGCCAAATCAAGAATATCATTAACAATAAAGGATAAGGATTTTGAAGCATTCTGAATTATTTCCACATAATCAATTTCTCCTTTCGGAATGCCCGATTTTTTTAATAACTCAATCGAATTAGCTATAGCATTAAGCGGTGTACGTATTTCATGGCTCATGTTTGATATAAAAGATTGCTTGGCTTCCACCGACTTTAATGCTAGTTCTGTTTGTTTTTTCAGTTCGTTTTCAGCTGCTTTCTGTTTACTAATGTCCAAATGAATGCCTACAGTACCAACAATATTTTTATTAATATCGTATAGTGGCCCACCACTTATAAGCAAAGGAACTAAAGAATCATCACTTCTTTTAAGTGTTACCTCAAATAAAGAAGATTTACCATTTTTCCACAAATCTATTTGTTTTGGAGCAGGTCCGACTTGAGGGAGCAACAAATTGGGTGCTTTACTACCAATTAATGATGATTCGTTATCATAATTTAATATTTCCAGCATCCGTTTATTGGTTTTCAAAATGGTATCATTTAAATCTAACTCCAGATAGCCAAGTCCCATATTTTCAATTATACCTTCATATTTTTTGTTGGCTAATTTTAATAAATCGGAAGCTCTTGTTCTTTCAGTAATATCAATATATTTCCATAGATGTCCTAAATAGATATTGTTGTTGTATATAGGAATATAATACCGTTCCAGTATTTTCCCATCAACCATTTCAAGCGTTTCTCCGATGACTGTTTCTCTTTTT
>CAIRRW010000071.1 GCA_903881065.1 uncultured Bacteroidota bacterium | reverse complement strand
GTACGCCCACCACTAAAAGGGTCATCACGCTTTGCCATCAATTGCAGCATCAGTTCATATGGCTGTATGCCAATGCCCAACAGCATACTGTCATCTCTATAGTAAGCCGATAAAAAATCCTGTGGAAGCAATTGCAGGCTCATTGCCAGTTGTATTGCTTCGTGACCGCGCGAAGTAGCATGCACATATTTTGCCGTTACTTCTTTATTTGCTTCATAAAGTTCCGTCATTGCTTTGGCTGTACACATCAATTCGTATGCTTTCAGCAGGGTTTCTTCAGCTACAGAGGAATTTATTTTTCGTTTTTTATCGGTCATTGTTTGCGGCATTGGCTGCATTTTTTTTAATCTCGTTTCTCAGCAGACAAAAATAGAATTAAAAGTAAATGTATTTACATAAAGTTTATTTCTATTTATTTAAAACTAAAAAACTCTTTACATATGCTGTAAAGAGTTTTTTAAGTTTGTATAGTGGCTGTATACCACTAACTAATTGTATCTATAAGAAATGCGCGTAATTGCATGTTTCTTATACCGATGGTAATAGATTACAATTTTTTATGTGCCCCATCACAAAATCCTGGGTTTGCTGTTTGTTTGCAGTTACATAAATAAGCTGTTTTTGTTTCTTCAGCCACAAACACTTTAGGTACAAAAGAAGAACCTTTATGTGAACCATCGCAAAATGGTTGGTTGGCTGATTTTCCACATGCGCACCATGCGTATGTTTTTCCTGCTTCCAGCTGAACTGGTAATGGTGTTTTTCCGGCAATAATTGGTTTTTCCATACTTTTTTTATTTTTTTAATGATTATTTATGTAAAGATAAATTTAAAATTAATTCGCTATTTATTTTTTCGACGAATTGCATTTTTAACCAACCTTACATTTCATACTGAAACATAATTTCTACTCTTTTGTTCAGATTGTTTTAAGTTTTAAACCTGCTAAGGCAAAAATAGATTCTTACAATTACCAACTCAATAGAAGTAAATCCCTGTAATTAATAAAGCATAAAACCTTATCAGTTTCATTTCCTAAAATCTTGTCTAAAAATAAGATACTATGATGTGATAGAAGATTTTGAAAACTACACAATTACTGAGATAAAAAACTGAAGCCTTGGTTTTGATTCAAGAATCTCTCGAATTACCTGCTGAATTTCCCGAACTACTTTTTGTGCCAGAATCCTTTTCTTTTTTATAGCAAGTTATTCAAAATACACTTAAAACAAAAAGTTGAAAAGGTTAAAAAGAGGCATTTTCATTTTTTATTGTTGGTAAAGTGTTTTTTATTGTTGGTTGAGCATTTTATATTGTTGGTCAAGTGTTCTTCCAACAATATATTGTACGTTACCAACAATATTTTCTCCTTTACCAACAATAGTTTTACTTTACCAACAATAGTTTTTACTTTACCAACAATATTTTGGACTTTTTATTACAGGGAACGAGCTCTGCCAACAATATTTCGGACTCTACCAACAATGTTTTGGCCTTTACCGGAAATAGTTTGAGCACTACCAACAATATTTTGGTCTCTACCAACAATAAAAAATGGAAATGGAACAATAGTTCGTCGGAATGGAAAAATGAAACTTATTTTACATTAAAATGCTGATATTCAATATACATTAAATTAACTAAAAATGAAAAAAACAGAAAGAAGAGTTAACAGTGACGTAATATATTACTTTTTTCAAACTGTGTTTTTTTAATGAAGATCAGTTGAGGGTGAAGTTGGAAAGATATTTACCAGTATGAGGATTTATCTATATGAATGTTATTATGTTTTATGTGAAATTAGTTATTAATTGAAAATACCATAGAAGGATTTAGTACTTTTGGAGTATATTAAATTGATAAAGGTAATTGATGAATGCACCACCAACAGCAAATAATTATGAATTTATAAAACAAATGATCAAAAAAGTCCTTTTTTCTTATTTAATTTTACTAAATATAACTATTTATTATTCCTATGGACAACGGTCGAACAAATGGCGTTTTGGATATCAGGTCAACCTGGATTTCAACACTTCTCCTCCATCATTAAATTATTTAAATAGCATGTCGGCTGAGGAAGGGTGTTCATCGATCTGTGATACACTTGGAAATCTTTTATTTTATACAAATGGATTACAAGTATGGAACAAAAACAACGTTATTATGCCATCAGGAAGTGGACTTCTTGGTGGTATATCAAGTACACAAAGCTGCTTAATTGTGCCAAGACCTAGCTTTTCAGATCGGTATTTTATTTTTACTTCAGATGCGCAAGGTGGTTCAAATGGATTGGAAGTATCGGAAGTTGACATGACTTTAGACGGTGGCAACGGTGATGTTATTAATAAAAATATATTTCTTCAAACTCTTGTATGCGAAAAAATTACCGCATCTTATCACAGTAATGGAACGGATATATGGGTTTTATGTCATGGGTTAAATACAAATGAGTTCTCTTCATATTTAGTAACTTCCTCAGGAGTATCAACAACTCCAGTTGTTTCATCTATTGGAATTATTCATAATGGCGGTTTTGCGAATAACAACGCCTTAGGTTACATGAGATTTTCCCCAAATGGTAATTATATTGCCATAGCAGCAATGGATTCAAATAAATTAGAGTTATTTCAATTTGATA
This sequence comes from uncultured Bacteroidota bacterium, assembly GCA_903881065.1. Classification (GTDB taxonomy): domain Bacteria; phylum Bacteroidota; class Bacteroidia; order 2-12-FULL-35-15; family 2-12-FULL-35-15; genus 2-12-FULL-35-15. The sequence goes on along the minus strand of CAIRRW010000071.1, from coordinate 32,088 downwards.
AATTAAATGGAACTTTATTCAATGAAATGAATCTTTCTTCAGGGGTTGGTCAGCCATATGGTGTGGAGTTTTCACCAGATAATTCAAAATTATATGTAGCCGCAATTGACTTATTGCAATTTGATCTTACTTCATATAATATTTCTAGCATTCTTGCATCAAAGAATGCTGTGAGTTCATATAGCTCAACTGACTGGTTTACAAATATTGCATTAGGTCCAAACGGTAAAATATATGCGCTAAGTTATTATGCTTCATCAAATGGTTTGCGTCTTGGCATCATCAATAATCCTAATAATATTGGAACTACTTGTAATTTTAATTCCAATGGAATTGTAACTTCTCATTTAACTTCTTCATATAGTCTTCCAAATCTTTTTTCTGGTTTATTCGGTACATTTGTTTCTGTCCCAACAGTTAGTTTAAAAGACAACAATCAAGTTAGCTTTTCTCCTAACCCTTTTAGTCAGACTACAAATTTAATTTTAAAAGGTGTCAAACAAAAAGGTGATCTTATTATTTACGACAATTCTGGAAAAGAATATATAAAACAACAAAGTGTCAATTTAGACGGAATGAAATTATCATTTGAGAATTGTAGCCCTGGAATTTATTTTTGGAAATTTTATAATACCGAATTTATTTCAACCGGAAAATTAATTAAGCAATAATAAAATTTCCACAACCCCCGTACGCCCAAAGCTACGTCCATAAAGTAATGGTAGGCGCGAAGCTGAAGCGTTGAAATATGCGTTGGGGCTTCGTGGCATTTATAATAAGTAAGTTGTACATACATTAATTCTTGATAATCTAAAATGATACCTTTGATAATATTTATAACCAAGATAGGTGTGTGATTTTAAATAAACGTTGTAAAAAAAAGTTTATATAATTAAATGAAGAAGAAAAGTAACAAGCCGCTAACAAGCCCTTCTGCCAGCCAATCGCAGACTATCTTTGATAATAATAAATTTATATATCTGTTACTTGGCGTATCCGTGCTCTTTGTTTTGCTGGCTCGCATCCATCTGTTATCCTTTCCGCTAGAGCGCGATGAAGGTGAGTATGCCTATATGGGCAAATTAATTCTTTATGGTCATCCGCCCTACACACTTGCTTATAATATGAAACTGCCCGGAGTATATTATATGTATGCTATTATAATGACAGTTTTCGGGCAATCAACTATCGGTATTCATTTGGGTGTAGCTTTAATTGTTATCGCTTCCATGGTTTTGGTGTTTCTGGTTGCAGGCAATTTTGTATCGAAAGTTGGTGCTGTTATCGCGGCTGCCACCTATGGTATTCTTGGCAGCAATTGGTCGTTGTATGCTCAAGCCGGCCATGCTACACACTTTGTAACCTTCTTTGCATTAATAGGTATTTACATTCTTCTGCTTGCATATAAAAATGACAAACGGAAATTACTGCTCTGTTTTAGTGCAGGCATTGCCTTTTCCTTTTCTTTTATATGCAAACAGTCAGGTATCTTTTTCCTTTTCTTCGGAATTGCCATTGTATTTATAAACGAATTTAAAACGAATACATTATTAATAATCACAAAAAATATCCTTGTTTTATTAAGCGGTTTCGCAATACCGGTGCTTATAATGTTGTTCTACTTTTATATGTTTGCTGATTTCACTACCTTCTGGTTCTGGACAGTAAAATATCTTTCGAAATACGGTACACAAGTACCTTTTTCCGATGCATTCCCGAGGTTCAAAAGTGCCATTGATTTAGTTACGGTAGTTTATTCTTCCCTTGGATATATTGCTTTATGGGCGGTTTCGGTAGTTGCCATTCCATTTATATTTATTAATAAAGCCACGTTAAAAAACAAAATAATATTGTTTTCTTTTTTATTCTTTTCATTCCTAACCATTGTTCCTGGCTTTCATTTCCGCAATCATTATTTCATATCATTATTGCCTGTAATAGGTATTTTAATTGCTATTCTCTTCGATTACTTAACGGATTTATTTGTACATAAATTTAAGATGCCCAAATTTATTTATGTTAGTTTTATATTGATTGCATTTTTATTTGGCAGCGGAATAAAAGCAAACAAAGAATATTTATTTAAGATGGATAATAAAATATCTTCTAAAATGGCGTATGGTTCCAACCCTTTTGTTGAAGCAATTGAGATAGCTAATTATTTAAAACAGCATACCAGTAAAACAGATAAAATAGCGATACTTGGCTCCGAGCCGGAAATATTTTTTTATGCTGATAGGTATTCCGCCTCCGGATATATTTATACCTACAATCTTGTTGAGACACATTCCTACACTTTATCAATGCAAAAAGAAATGGCAAAGGAAATAGAAGCCAGCAAGCCAAAGTATATTCTTTATGTTAACGTAAATTATTCGTGGTTGCAGGAACCAACTTCCGAGAAATATATATTCACCTGGGCCACCGATTATGTAGGTAAATATTATACAACAGTAGGTGTTATGGAAGTAACGCCGACTAGTTTTTCTTCACTCAAAACAGGTGATCAACTAATTAATTACTCACCTCAATCAGCGGAATACATTAATATTTACGAGCGAAAAAATTAAGGTTGAAATCTAAATTCAGATTTCCCTGATGAACAATGTTTTTATCAATCTAAACGTGTAAATAAATGCCAATAACAGTAGAAACAAAAAAGGAAATAGTAGCCCGCATATCCAAAGTACTTGTAAAATATTGCCCTCCTATGGTAATGACATCAAAAAATGATGATGAAATACAATTGATAGGAAACAAAGAAATGCTGTATGGCAGCAAAAAGCAATTAGTGCCAGGTATGTTCTTTGTAAGTGTGGTATCAAATAAAAACATGGTAAGTTTTCATTTCTTCCCGATGTATTATAACGAGAAAACGTACGCTCCGCTAGCTCCTAATTTAATGAAGTACCTGATAGGGAAAACGTGTATTGTTTTTACAAAACCCGAGCAGGTGGATGAAAAGGAATTGGATGCGCTGTTGAAAAGAGTAATGGAGGCATGGATAAAAAACGGGTATATGCAATAAGTTTTTTACCAATAAAATACAAAACTTAATTAATCCATTTGGTTAATTAATTCCTTCATTATAATAGTCATTTTCTTTTCTGATTGAGCAGCTACTTGCTGTACATCTTCATGAGTAACTTCTACTATTTTACCTTCTACACCTAAGTCGGTAATGATGGACATAGCAAAGCAAGGAATATTCATGTGTCGCGCCACAATAATTTCTGGAACGGTACTCATACCTACAGCATCAGCACCAAGTACTTTCACCATTCGGTATTCAGCAGGTGTTTCAAATGTAGGTCCTGACAAGCCAAGATACACGCCTTCCTGAACTTTAATATTATTTGCTGCGGCAATTTTCTTTCCTTTCGCAATTAAATCTTTGCTGTATGCCTCACTCATATCAGGGAAACGAGGACCAAGCAACGGATTATTTTTACCATTCAACGGATGTTGTGGAAAGAAATTAATATGGTCGTTGATAATCATTAAATCACCTATTGAAAAAGCAGAATTAACACCACCAGAAGCATTACTTACCAATAAAGTTTTGATGCCTAACGCCTGCATCACACGCACTGGGAATGTAACTTGCTGCATTGTATATCCTTCATAAAAATGAAAACGACCTTGCATAGCAACAACATTCTTTCCACCTAGTTCGCCGAATATTAATTTGCCCGAATGGCCTTCTACTGTTGATACAGGGAAGTTCGGGATTTCGGAATAAGGAATAGTGTGTTTGATATCTATTTCGTTTACCAAGCCTCCAAGCCCTGTACCCAATATGATTCCTACTTGTGGAGCAGTTGATATTTTACTTTGAATATACGTTGCTGTTGATTTAATTTTGTCTAACATAATTTATTATTTGTTGATTGTATGCAGTCTGGTCGTAGTTATTAAATTGAATTTCTATTGGCAGATAAAACACTGGCAAATCTTTTAATAGTTCTTTAAATTCAGAATCAATTAAACGCATTGCATCTTTTTCGGTAGTCAATATTATTTTTTTTGCGGATGCAATAGTATTAAATTTTTCAATTACATGGTGTAAATCCTTTGAAGTAAATTGATGATGGTCGGGAAACTTAATATTTATGAGCGCTTTGGTTTTGCTTTGTAAATAATCTTCCAGTGGTTGAGTATTTGCAATGCCGGTAAGCAATGCAACATCATATTGTCCATCTAAATAATTGATTTGTTCCGTTTCCTTGTTACCAAACAACTTAGTTACTTCCCCGTATTTGATTTGTGAAAAATAAACTTTCTGAAACGGAGAAGCATTTATCTTTTCTGTTAATCTGTTCCGTTCTTTATCAGAAAGCGGTGCAGGGCATTTAGTAACAATGATAATATCAGCACGCTTTGCGCCGCTTCTGCTTTCGCGTAAGGTACCCATTGGTAGTATATAATCATCAAAAAACATTTTATTATAATCTGTGAGAAGGATAGATAAGCCAGCTTTTACAGCTCGGTGCTGAAATGCATCATCTAGTAAAACAACCTGCAATCCGGCAACTTGCTCTATTAATTTATTTATTCCATTTACTCTTTTGGCATCAACAGCCACCGCTACATCATCATATTTATTCTTGAATTGTTTTGGCTCGTCACCTATATCTTTTGCTGTAGATTGTTTGTCTGATAAAATAAAACCATTTGTCCGTCTGCCGTAGCCTCTGCTCAATGTAGCTATTTTGAAATCTATTTTTAATAACCGAATCAAGTATTCAATATGAGGGCTTTTACCTGTACCTCCCATCGAAATGTTACCAACCACTATTGTAGGTAACTCGAATCGGGCAGAAGAAATTAAATGCAAGTCGTAAAATTTATTACGAATAAACACAATGATTCCGTACAAAATGGAAAAGGGGAATAATAGAAATCTAAAAAACTTCATTGGCTAAAAGTACAAATTAATGTGATTAATGAATTTCAAAAGAAGCAATGAATGTGTCATTTTCTTATAGGTAAGAATCTTTTATAGCGACTTTGCAATTATTCTTTAATCTCCTTATATTCTTTCTGAACCTTTGAAATATCGATTTAATAGGGCTATTGGGCTACTTAATTATTTTTGGTTTTAAACTTTTATTAATTTTGATTGTCTTTAAAAAACAATACATACTTTTAATTATATCATACAATTTGCTACAAAACTACTCTGAGATTATGCTTCGAAACTTGCTTACCAGTCATTAAGCAACAAAAGAATCAGTATTATTACAAAGTTTTATATGTGTAGAGCAGTAATCAATTAAAGCAATCGTTAATATAAAAAAGAAATCATGGACAGAAGAAAGTTTTTAAGAACATCAGGAGCCTTATGTGGCTTGGGTTTAGTAGGATCGACAGTAATGGTTGAAGGTTGCAAGAAAAGCAGTAACTCTTCTTCACCACAAGGGCCTACGGTTAATTTTACACTCAATTTATCTCAGTCGACTAATGCAGCATTAAATACAGCAGGCGGTGCAGTAGCATCAAATGGCGTAATAGTAGCAAACGATGCAGGTACTTATGTTGCAGTAGCACAAGCATGTACTCATAATGGATGCAGTGTAGGTTTCAGTGCAAGTTCACATAGTTTTGTCTGCCCTTGTCACGGAGCTTCTTTCGATAATAGTGGTAATGTAACAACAGGCCCTGCTACGGTAGCATTGAAAAAATATACAGTAACCAAAAGCGGCAACATACTTACCATAGCAGGGTAAAAGAGGTCAAATAATATTAATGCCATAAAAACACTGATTAATATAAAAATCAATGTTTCTATGGCATTTTAATTTAACTATAGTTCACCAACCATTTTTTTTCTACTTTTACACTTCCTTAAAAAAATACTAATTTAAAATGAATAAAATGAAAATTAAGAAACTATCCATAGCATCTTTATTGTTGTCAGCAATGATTATGTCGTGTACTAATGGAGCAAAGAAAAACGAAGCTACTCAACAAAAAAAGGATTCAGTGGTGGCAACTCAAACAGAAATAATGGCGGACTGCTTTGCAGATATTCAAGTACTTCGCTATGATGTTCCAGGATTTGCTGATTTATCATTGAAGCAAAAACAACTTGCGTACTATTTATATGAAGCAGGATTATGTGGTAGAGATATATTCTGGGATCAAAAATATAAATACAGTTTAACTATTCGTAAGACATTGGAAACAATTCTTACTACATACTCCGGTGATAAGAATAGTGAGGATTACAAGAAGTTTTTGGAGTATAGTAAACGAGTATTCTTTGCTAATGGTATTCACCATCATTATAGTAATGCAAAAATGCTTCCTGATTTTTCTTTCGATTATTTCAAAGAGTTAGTAAGCAAGAGTGATAATGCAAAACTTCCATTGGAAGGAATGAAGATTGACGAATTTACAAAAATGCTTCAACCAATATTGTTTGATCCTAAGGTTGATCCAAAGGCTGTTGATTTGAGTGCTAATGTTGATAATGTAAAAGCATCGGCAGGTAATTTTTACGAAGGTGTAACTCAAAAGGAAGTAGAAAGTTATTATGCAGGCTTAATCAAAAAAGGAGAAAAGGAACAACCATCTTGGGGGTTAAATACGAAGTTGATGAAGGAGAATGGAAAGATGGTAGAAAAGGCTTGGAAGAGTGGTGGGATGTATGGTGCAGCAATCGATAAAATAATTTTCTGGTTGGAGAAAGCAAGTACAGTTGCAGAGAATGATGTTCAGAAAACAACATTGGAAGCGTTAATAAAATTTTATAAGAGTGGCGATTTAAAAGACTTTGACGACTATTCTATTTCTTGGGTTGGTGATACAGCTTCACGTGTAGATGTTGTAAATGGTTACATTGAGGTATATCATGATGCACTTCAGAAAAAGGGGGGATATGAATCAGTTGTTTCGATGAAAGATTTGGAAGCAACAAAACGTATTGCTGCTATTGCAAAAGAAGCACAATGGTTCGAAAATCATTCACCTATTTCTGATAATCATAAAAAGAAAACTGTAAAAGGTATTTCAGCAAAAGTAATAACTGTAATTGGCGAATGTGGTGATAATGCGCCATCAACACCAATAGGAATAAACCTTCCAAATTCTGAATGGATAAGGGAAAAACATGGTTCCAAATCAGTTTCGTTAAGTAATATTGTTTACTCTTATAATTTCGCACGCGCTAAAAGCCCTACAATTGGTGAGTTTGGTGCATCTCAGGAAGTGAAAGACAGGGTTGCAAAATATGGGCCTCTTAGCGGAGACTTAGAAACTGATATGCATGAAGTTATCGGTCATGCTTCTGGACAAATTAATAAAGGAGTGAGTACCCCTGATGTTACTCTTAAAAACTATGCAGGTACTTTGGAAGAAGCACGTGCAGATTTAGTAGGGTTGTACTATATAATGGATCAAAAACTGGTAGATATTGGTGTTAGTCCTTCCATTGAAGTCGGTAAGGCACAATATGATTATTATATTATGAATGGATTAATGACTCAATTGGTACGTATCAAGGAGGGTGATAATTTAGAAGAAGCTCACATGCGTAATCGGCAGATGAATGCCGGTTGGGTATTTGAAAAAGGTAAAAAAGATAATGTGATTGAACGTGTGTCTAAGGATGGAAAAACTTATTTTAAGATAAATGACTACAATAAACTTCGTGATCTATTCGGTCAGTTATTAAAAGAAATACAACGAATTAAATCGGAAGGAGATTTCAATGCTGGTAAAAATCTTGTTGAAAATTATGGTGTGAAAGTTGATCAGGCATTGTTAAAGGAAGTTCATCAACGTATGGATAAACTAAATGTAGCACCTTATATGGGCTTTATTCAACCTAAATTGGTTCCTGTGATGGAAGGGGATAAAATTTCCAATGTAAAAATAGAAAACAATGAAAGCTTCATGGATCAGATGCTTCGTTACGGAAAAGATTATGGATATCTTCCTGTGAAAAATTAAGTTAAAGAAGGTTTAAAATCTAAAATCTAAAAGCCTCATTCTTTGAAAAGATGAGGCTTTTAGATTTTAAATTAGATGGAGGATTATTAAAAGTAATATTTAGCGTTGCGTAAAGGAATGGATTTGTGGTTAAAATATTTTCTGGTATTTATTTCAGCGATGATGGTTGACATCGTTCCATTGCCACTTCCTCCTGCATTTGTAATAATGATTTTTCTGCAAATTGAGTTTAATTTAAATGTTTGGGTAGTTATTGTTTCTGGTGTGGCAGGATCCATATTAGGGCGTTATATTCTTACATTATATATTCCTAGGATTGCTGGGCGAATCTTTAAACCTTCGAAAAATGCAGATGTACAGTTTCTTGGGAAGAAACTGAAAGAGAAAGGGTGGAAAAGTCAGGTAGCAATACTTACTTATTCTCTTTTGCCATTGCCTACAACTCCTTTATTTATTGCAGGAGGGATGGCTAAAATGAAACCATTCTTAATTATACCTGCCTTTTTTGTTGGAAAATTAATTAGTGATACAATTGCTGTACTCATGGGGGAATATGCCGCAGAGAATACTGTAAGTTTCTTCGAAGGCGCCATCTCGTGGAAATCCATTACAGGTATAGTTGTTGGGTTTTTGCTAGTTGCCGGACTTCTTTTTATTGATTGGCGTGCTTGTCTTCAGGAGAAAAAATTTAAGTTGAATTTTAAAATATGGAAGTAGGGGGTATATTATAAATCGCGTTCTTTCCTAATGTGTTTTTATATTCATATTTCAAAATTGCCTTTCTATCCTAAATAATAAATTTGATGTTTGCTTTTTTTTGATAAATTTACATCCCTTAAAGAAAATGCAAGCATTTATAAAAGAAGATAAAATTTTGGTGGAACAACTAATTTGTCGTACAGAAGTTCCGGTTCGTTTTAGTGAGGTAGATGCACTTGGTATTATTTGGCATGGACACTATGTTAAGTTTTTTGAAGACGGTAGGGAAGCTTTTGGAAAACAATATGGGTTGGGATATCTGGATGTTTACAAACACAAATTTGCGACTCCGCTGGTTAACTTAAATGTTGATTTTAAGAAGACCGTAAGGTATGGTGACAGTGTTATTATAGAAACCACTTTTATTAATTCGGCAGCTGCAAAGATTATTTTTCTATATAAAATATTTCGTGTTTCGGATGGCGAACTAGTTACAACAGGGGAATCCACACAGGTATTTATTAATTTAGAACATGAGTTATTTATTACCAATCCACCATTTTTTGAAGAATGGAAAAGGAAATATTCATTGATGTAAAAAGAGGAAATAAATGACTGAGAATTTGACGAAGGTGTATGTTGCCGCTGATAATATTGTTTCTCCACTTGGTTTTACAAGTGCAGATAACTTTGAATGTCTGAAAAAGATGCAGACAGGTGTGCGATTACTCGAACATTCTAATATATCTTCTGAACCAGTGTATGCATCAGTTATAGACAATGATAAATTAAATACTGCATTTTCAAAGCTGAATATAAGTGAAGCATATACCCGCCTTGAAAAGATGATAATACTTTCTGTTACGGATGCGTTAAATCAGAATAAAAATATTGATATTACAAGTGATAAAGCTCTATTAGTATTTTCTTCAACAAAAGGAAATATTGATTTGCTGAATGAAGAAGAAGGAAAAAAATTCGATAAAAAGAGAGTTTATCTTTGGGAAACAGCAAATGTAATTGCCCGTTATTTCAAAAATAGTAATCAACCTATAGTTGTTTCAAATGCTTGTATTTCGGGTGTGCTTGCAATTATACTTGGCAAACGATTGCTGGAGGAAAAAAGATACGATACTATACTTGTAATTGGTGCCGACAGCATGACACATTTTGTTGTTTCAGGATTTCAATCCTTTAAAGCGGTAAGCAATGAGATTGCCAAACCTTATGATGCAAGCAGAAACGGAATTTCGTTGGGTGAAGGTTGCGGAACAATAATACTCACTAATAATGAAGCAAAGGTTATTAAAACTAAAACTAAAATTTCAGTAAAAGGAGGAGCAAGCTCTAATGATGCAAACCATATTTCTGGACCATCCCGAACAGGTGATGGATTATTGCTTGCTATTGAAAAAACATTGAAGGAATCAAATTTAAAACCTTCAGAAGTAGATTTTATTTCCGGTCATGGCACAGCTACTCTTTTTAATGATGATATGGAATCGCTTGCTATAACTAATGCAAAACTTGACAAGGTGCCTATGAATAGCCTTAAAAGTTATTTTGGGCATACACTCGGTGCTGCAGGTGTTATCGAATCTATTGTTGGAATTCATTCTATGAAAGAAAATGTATTAATCGGCACTTATAATTTTGATACATTGGGAGTAACAGCTCCAATAAATATTATTAAGGAAACTAAAATATCAGGAGTAAATAATTGTTTGAAAACAGCAGCAGGATTTGGCGGATGTAATGCTGCAGTTTTATTTCAGAAAATGGAAGCAGCAAATTAATATGAGTAACAGCAATTATATAACTTCAGTTTGTTCAGTTAAGAATGGTAATATATCAATCAATAATAAGATTGATTTTACCAATACAGAGAATAGTTCAGCTGTCGATTTTCTTAAATCGGCTTATTCGCATTACCAATTAAATTACCCTAAGTTTTATAAAATGGATAGCTTGTGTAAACTGGCTTTCATTACTTCAGAAATATTACTTAAAACAAATAGAATTACTGAAAAATACAATCAGGAAGATATTGCTATAATTATTGCCAACAGTGCATCATCATTGGAAATTGATACCGAACATCAAAAAGCAATTTCAAATAAAGAGAATTATTTTCCCAGTCCTGCGGTATTTGTTTATACCTTGCCGAATATATTGATTGGAGAAATTGCTATCAGAAACAAAATAAAAGGAGAAAACACATTCTTTATTTTTGATAAATTTGATGCAGATTTTATGAGTACATATATAAATTCGCTTTTGAATAGAAATAAAGCAACTAGTTGCATTGCAGGTTGGGTTGATTTTTATGAAAATAATTACGAGGCATTTTTGTATACAGTTGAGTCACAGCATGAGGGATTTGGAATAGAGCATACAAATGAACAATTAAATAAATTATATACAAACAACGCTTAATCAATTATCCGTAAAGGAAAAAGATAAAGCAAAAAACAAAAGTTATGGAAGAATTAATGGACAAATTAAAAGGGGAGATCATTTTGCAATTAAATCTTGAAGGTTTAAAAAATGAAGATATTGATAGTGATGCAACTTTATTTGGAGAAGGTTTAGGATTGGATTCTATTGATGCTCTTGAGCTGATAGTATTGTTGGAAAAAAATTATGGAATAAAAATATCCAACCCTGCCGATGGGAAAAAGATTTTCCAGTCCATCAGAACAATGGCTGAATTTATTAATGAGAACAAAAAATAATTCTTTAATAATTGACAATTTAATATTGACAATTAACCAATGAATAAAAAAATATATATCACAGGAATTGGTATGATTTCCGCGATTGGCGACAATGTAGAACAAACACTTTTAGCAGTTGCGAAAGGTAAGTCAGGGATTGGGGAGTTGGATAATATTATTACCCGTCATAGAAATGAAATACCTATTGGGGAAGTAAAACATACCAATGAAGAATTGATAAAAATGATTGGTCTTCATGTTGACACAATTATTACGCGTACCACACTCCTAGGTATGCTGGCTGCAAAAGAAGCAATGGTTTGGGCAGGTATAAAGGATGTGAATGAGTACCGAACCGGAATTATTTCTGCAACAAGTGTTGGTGGCATGTCAATGACAGAAAACTATTTCAAGGACTTTTTAGATGTTGAGAAAAGTGGCGGATGGTTGAAATATATTGAAACGCATGATTGTGGTGATAGTACCGAAGTAATTGCGAAGTATTTGGGAATTAAAGATCACATTTCAACAATAAGTACAGCTTGTTCCTCATCTGCAAATTCAATAATGCTGGGTGCCAGATTGATAAAGAACAATATTGTTGACCGTGTAGTGGTTGGCGGAACTGATTCGCTTTCAAAGTTTACAATTAATGGTTTTATGACTCTAATGATTCTGGATAAAGAACAATGCAAACCATTTGATGCAGAAAGAAAAGGCTTAAACCTTGGTGAAGGCGCAGGTTTTATAGTTCTTGAATCGGAAAGAGCAGCAGAGGGAAAAGAAATATTATGTGAATTATCGGGGTATGGAAACTCGAATGATGCCTATCATCAAACAGCTTCGTCGCCTACAGGAGAAGGCGCTTATCTTGCCATGCAAAAGGCATTTAAGATTAGCGGATTAAAGCCAGAAGATATTGATTATATAAATGCACACGGCACTGGAACGGAAGTAAATGACATGTCGGAGGGAACTGCAATTGAACGGATTTTTGGAAATAAAGTACCTCGTATAAGTTCAACAAAAGCATTTACAGGGCATACTCTTGGCGCTTGCGGGGGTATTGAAGCAGTGTTATCAGTGCTTGCAATTAAATATAATATGGTGTACCCTAGTTTAAATCATATAAACCAAATGAGTGAACTTAATTTTACTCCTACAAAAACATTGACAACAGATAAGCCAATAAACAATGTATTATCCAATTCATTTGGTTTTGGAGGAAACTCATCTGCTTTAATTTTTTCACGTCATTAATTTATGGAAGCATTTATAAAAGGAATAGGAATAGTTTCCCCGCAAAAAACTTTTAATACCCATGAATTTTTAACAGAATTAAAAGAATACAATACAAACTCGTTACGTTGTGTGGAGCCTGTTTATACTGAGTTTTTAAACCCTGTTTTGGCAAGAAGAATGGGAAGGACAGTAAAAATGGGAATTGCTGCTTCATCTGTTTGTCTTAAAGATTCGGGAGTTGAAATGCCTGATGCTATTATAACAGGAACTGCTCTGGGTTGTCATGAGGATACTGAGAAATTCCTTCTTGCAATAATTGATAATGACGAACAATTTTTAACTCCTACTTCATTTATGCAATCGACTCACAATACGGTGAGTTCGCAAATTGCGCTGCAATTAAAATGCATGAATTACAATTTTACTTATGTTCATAAAGGGTTTTCATTTGAATCTGCGGTGCTTGATGGATTGATGACGCTTGAAGACAGCGATGCAAAGAATGTGCTTGTTGGAGGACATGATGAAATGACTGACAGGCATTTTACCATTACACAACGGGCAGGATTCTGGAAACAGGAAAATGTTGCAACGATGGATATTGTCAACAGTAAAACTCCTGGAAGTGTTTCCGGCGAAGGGGCTGCATTTTTTATGCTGAGCAATGAAGAAAGTGATAAGAACTACGCTAAACTTCGTGCAGTGAAAATGATTTTCAATCCCGGAAGTGAAGATGAAATTGAAAATGGAATTACCGATTTACTTTACGAAAAGGGATTAACAACTGATGATATTGACTGTGTAATATATGGCATCAGCGGCGATGTAAGGTTTGATAATTCATATTACGATATACAAAAAACTCTTTTCAATACCAATACTGCTGCCTATTTTAAACATTTGAGTGGCGAATATCAAACTTCGAGTTGCTTTGCTTTATGGGAAGCAGCAATGATTTTAAAAACACAAACTATTCCTAAAAGTATTTTAATTGGTGAAAATAAAAAGAAACATATAAAAAATGTTCTTATTTATAATAACTATATGAATACCTATCATACTGTTTTCCTGCTTTCTCAGTGTTAGAGAAATTATATTAACCAATGACTTTTAAATCAACAAGCATTGTATTCCTTTTATCTTTATGCTTTATAGGGTTGTTGAATTACTTTTGTGAAGTAAATTTACTCTGGTTAATTCTTCCTTTTCTTGTTTATAATATTCTCATTGTGTATGGTTCGGCAACTATACAATCCAACTTTTTTATAAGGGCATTTTGTAATTCAAACACTACAGAAAAAGTATTTGCAATTACTTTTGATGACGGACCGCATAATATATATACTCCGAAAGTGCTTGATATACTTGCTGAATACAATGCAAAGGCAACTTTTTTTGTAATAGGTAAAAAGATTAGAGGCAATGAACCTATCATTAAACAAATTGATGATGGCGGACATTCGATAGGAAATCATACCTATAGTCATTCCTTTTTTATTGATTTTAAAAGTAAAAATGGGTTTATGAACGAGATTGATCATACTGCTGAAGAAGTATTTAAAATAACAGAAAAAAGAATTGTTCTATTTCGTCCGCCTTATGGTGTTACTACTCCAAATTTGGCGAGTGCAGCCAGGGAATTAAATTATAAAATTATTGGATGGAATGTTAGAAGCATGGATACAACAGGCGATTCAATCGAAACTATATTTAAAAGAGTAAAGGAACAATTGAAACCGGGTGCTGTTGTATTGTTTCACGATACTTCTGAAAAAACAATAGAGGTATTAAAACAAACACTTAATTTCGCTGAAGAAAATGGTTACAAAATTGTAAGTGTGGAAGAATTATTAAAGTTAACAGTTTGAAAATAAAAGATAGATACGTATGAAAAGATTATTGCTGATTGTTTTGTCTAGTTTGCCGGTTGTTTTATTTGCACAGGTGCCAAAAGGCTTTACTGCTGTGAAAGATACTGTTGCATTTAAACAAAAAATGGAAAGTCAATCGAAGCTGGTAAATACTATTGAAAGTGATTTTACACAGGAAAAATATTTATCGGTGATGTCGGAAAAGATTATAAGTAAAGGACATTTTTGTTTCAAGAAAATAAATATGCTGCGGTGGGAATACAACGATCCTTACAAATATATCATAGCTATTAATAAGGATAAAATGTTTATTAAAGATAACGGCAAGGTGAGTAAATATGATATCAACTCGAACAAAATGTTTAAAAGCATTAATGAAATGATGATGAATACAGTACAGGGAAACCTGCTTAGTAATAAGGACTACAAAGCTAAGGAGTATGAAAGTGATAAACAATACCTACTGGAACTTGCACCGGTGCAAAAAGGTGCAAAAGATTTTCTAAAGGTGATACAACTTTATATTGATAAGGCCGATTACTCCGTGGTGAAAGTGAAAATGATAGAGCCCGGTGATGATTATACAAGTATTGATTTCACTAACAGAAAAAATAATCAGCCGATTGACGATGAGAAATTTATTGTTAAGTAGTATTTTATTATTTCTACTTGCAGGCTGCACTCTTGGTCATTATGGGCGATTGAAGGAAGAGGCAACTACCTCATCCATTCCCAAGCCTATATTCGGCGATAATTTTAATTCATTTTTATTTAAAACTAATATTAGTATTTACAATAAAGATGTGAGCGGACTGCTTGTTACAAAACAAATGTCGGCACAGGATTACCGTATTATTTTTACTACCGAACTGGGGATGAAACTTTTTGATTTCGAATTTAAAGACACTTCTTTTACTCTTCATTACTGCGTTCCTCAATTTAACCGGCCTGCTTTATTAAAAACTATTCAGCATGATATTGCAATATTGCTGATGAATAATCTTGTGGGGAAACCCGCTAATGATTTTACTGACAGAAATAATTTATTTGCCATAAAACGAATTCAGTTCGATAATATGTATAATTATTATTTTACTGAAAAGGTAACCAATCATATTGTAAAAATTGAACATTCGAAAAAGAAGGTGAAGAAAGTGGTGCTCAGTTTAAATGATTATAAAGATGAATTCCCAACTAATGTGGTAATAAAGCATTGTGATATTAAACTAAAGATTGAACTTAATTTACTGAAAAGGTAATTTAGAATCCACGAAAATTAGTTGAGTACTAGGCATTCTAGCCAAAGAATATAATAATATTAAAGTTTCATGAAAGAGTAACTATTTATAAATAGTTACTTTTTGTCGGGAATTGGTTACTAATTGTTGTCGGGAGGTTACTAATGGTCGGTAATAGGTTACAAATGTTTGCCAGAGGGTTACAATTGGTCGGGAAAACTTGACATTTCGCGTTCCAATGTTTTTCTTTAAGGTTAAAAATCAATGTTTAGTAGGTATTTAACTTAAAAATGAATATTTCTAACATAAGTCCTTTTTTCTGATAAAACATTTTATTACTTTAGCCGCATAGCATATGGTTCTGTCTAAATATTAAATATATACATCTAATTTATAATTCATTCAAATGAAAAGAAAATTACTTTTTCCACCGTTATTACTCCTGTTATCTTTCTCTTTCTTAAGTGAAACAGTGAACTCCCAAATTATTGGAGCTGGAGCTTACCATAGCTTTCTTGTATGCAATGACGGGAAATTAAAAGCCTTCGGGAATAATGGAAATGGCCAATTAGGGGATAGCACATTTAATAGTATTACACAACCTCAAATTATTAATGGGCTTTCAGGAGTTATAGCTATTACTGGTAGTGAATACCATACTATTGCTCTAAAAAGCGATGGTACAGTATGGACTTGGGGATATAATGGATATGGACAATTAGGAGACAGTACTTACAATTCTTACCCTTATCCAATTCAGGTTAGAGCATTAACTGGAATTGTTTCTGTTGCAGCAGGTTATTATTCCTCTTATGCTGTAAAAAGTGATGGTACTGTATTGTCTTGGGGTTATAATGGGTATGGGCAATTAGGCAATGGTACTTATTACAATAGCTCTTATCCTATTCAAATTACCTCTCTTTCAGGTATCACAAAAATATCGGCAGGAAATTATCATGCAATGGCATTAAAAAATGATGGTACTGTTTGGGCGTGGGGCTATAATTATTACGGAGAGTTAGGGGATGCTACTAGTAATGACAAATTAATCCCTGTTCAGACATCAATATCAGGTATCACAACTATAAGTGCAGGAGCTTATCATTCGCTCTTTTTGAAAAATAATGGAACTGTTTGGGCATGTGGATACAATTATTATGGAGGAATTGGGAACTTAACAAATAGTACGCAATATTCACCTGTTCAAGTGAGCTATGTGTCAGGGATAACTGCAATTTCAGCAGGTACTTACCATTCACTTGCTTTAGGAAATAATGGTACTATCTGGGCATGGGGTTACAATAATAATGGACAATTAGGCAATGGAACAACCAATTCAAGAAATTATCCAGCCCTAGTTAGTTCATTATCCGGCATCACTGCAATTGCAGCAGGAATGAATCACACCTTGGCTATAAAAAATGATGGAACTTATTGGGCATGGGGATATAATAGTTATGGGCAATTAGGCAATGGCGTCTCTGATGACGAACATACAGCAATTCAAATACATGATTGCTGCTCAAATCTTCCTGCAATTGGCATTCCCACAAGTTGTGTCAAATTGGATACAACAGTGCAAACAAGTTATTCCTCAAAAACAATTAAGTTATATAATACTGCTTGCGGTTCGCTTATTGTCAGCAGCATCATTAGTTCTAATTCCGCTTTTATAGTGTCCCCTGCAATTGATACGATAGCTGCTTATGATTCAGTAAAAATAACTATTACATTTGCTCCAACGATACTTGGAAACAATACCAGTACATTAACAATTCATAACAATGCACACGATACTACCATTTGTCTTATTGGTTATTGTTCGGCAATACCAACTGTTTCAGTTACTCCTCCTTCTTTTAATGTAACACTTGGTTGTAGTAGCTCGTCTTTAAGTACACTCGCAATAAGCAATACAGGTGCCAGTAATTTATCTTTTCAAGCTTCAAAGCAAAAAATAAAAGCAGCATTAATGGGTGCTGAATACAATGCATTGCCAGGGCTTCAGTCAACTCTAATGGCTACTGGCAAATTTTCAATTATTGATATTTATAATACTGCAACTGTAACTCCTACTTTAACGCAGCTAAAACAATATGATGCTGTTATGGTATGGAGCGATTGGGGTTACGCTGACTATACTACACTTGGAAATAATCTGGCAGATTATATTGATGGAGGAGGAGGAGTAGTAACTGCAATGTGGTCTCTAGAAAATGCCAATATTGGAGGACGATTTAATTCGAGTAATTACTGGTGCATTGACCATCCTGGCGGTTATTTCTCAAGTGAGGCAACATTAGGAACCATCTATAGTCCGAACAGTCCTATTTTACAGAATGTTTCTAGTTTTGATGGAGGAGGGAATTCGTATCGTGCCAATGCTTCTTCCGTTGATCCGCTTGCGACAAGAATTGCAGATTGGTCGGATGGAACACCGCTTATTGCCACACGGCAAATAAACGGAACTAATCGTGTTGATTTGAATATGTGGCCTGGTGATAATTGGATAACTAGTACAGATGGTGCCATGTTAATGGCGAATGCATTAAGTTATACTGCAAATAGAAGTGGTTGGTTTACTGTTTCCCAAAGTTCCGGTAATGTTTCAGCAGGCAGTACTCTTTACGATTCTATTCATTTTAGTTCGAACGGGCTTGTTGCAGGTACATATACTAATTCCATTATTATCGCTACTAATGACCCAAGTACTCCTACTGTATCAATTCCTTGTACATTAAATGTTGTTGGTACTGCTCAATACAATATTACCTTATTCAATAATCCAAATTCTTGTATAGATCATGATTCCATAATGGCAAACACCACGCGAATGGATTCACTTTCTATAACAAATACTGGTTGTGATACATTAATGATTAGCAGCATGAATATTTCTAATTCTGCTTATTCCATTCTTTCATCTACTTCAGGTATGATTGCTCCTGGAGTAAGTAAAAATGTATTAATTAAATTTTCTCCGACAACGGCAGGGATCTTTTCTGGCATACTTACTATTTATTCAAATCTAGCCGATACAACAGTTTGTTTAAACTCAAAAGCATTTGCCAACCCGATTATTGGAGTCTTGCCAACTTCACTTTCTGTTGCTTTGGGTTGTTCTGATTCAACAGCTTCATCTGTATTGTTAATTAATTCAGGAGGAAGTGTTTTGAATTGGAATGCAACTGGAATAAGTTCTGGAAATAATTCTAATCCACCAACTGGATATTGTAATCCAACCATGTATCCTTATAACGGGTGTTCCTATATTAATAGTGTAACAACTTCCGGAGGAATTACAAATATTACGTCTCCTGTAGATGGAAGTTACCCATATGGAGATTATTCATATTATACTGCTCCATTTGTTTCGCAAAACAGAGGAGGCACTTTTATGTTAAACCTTCAAGCCCAAGGGAGTTGTAATATTGCTTACTTCTCGGTATGGATAGATTGGAATCAAAATGGGGTTTTTGATGCAAATGAAGAAGTAGTAACAAATGTTTCAACTGGAAATAGTTTGAGAACCTTTACTATTACTGTTCCTCAGAATGCAGCAGCAGGAGCAACTCGAATGAGAATTATTGATTGGACTAATGGATCAGCCCCTTCACCATGTGGGTCTTTAAGCGGTTATTATGGAGAAACAGAAGACTATGTAGTAAAGGTGCCAACATTAATAACAATGTCTCCAACTTCAGGCACTATTCCTGCAAATAGTTCAACAAATTTGAATGTCAATTTTAATTCAATAGGTTATAGCTCCGGTACTTATTCAGGAAGTATTGCACTTTCAAGTAATGATCCGGTTACTCCAACATTACAAATACCTTGGACGTTGACTGTTAATGGAAGCCCTCACTTAACAGCTTCTATGTATAATACAACCAAACCTTGTCTTGATTTGGATTCAATAATGGCAAATACTACCAGTACAGATTCATTAAAAATAACAAATACAGGTTGTGATACTTTAAGAATAAACAGTTATTCCATTTCGCCATCCGTTTACTCTGTTGTCTCTTATCCAACAATGATTGCACCTGGCTTAAGTAAAAACTTAGTAGTGAAGTTTTCCCCAACCAATGCAGGAACGTTCTCAGGAACACTCTCACTATATACTAATGCAATAGATACAGCAATTTGTTTAACAGGAAAAGCATTCCCTAATCCAACAATTTCTACAAATCCTACCTCGTTTAATGTTACTCTTGGCTGTTCCGACTCACTCAATACTTCTCTTGTAATTAATAACACAGGAGGAGGAGCTTTAAATTATTCTATTATCAATCCTAATTTACCAGTAAATCCTTCCTGTAGACCAATCACTACTGGAACCTGCTGTAATATGGGAATATATAATGTAACATTTAATACTATCAATAATACAACTGGAAATGCAACACAAGGTTATCAGGATTATACATCAAGCCAAAGCACATTGATAATTCCAGGACATACCTATACATTATCTGTCCAAACTGGACCTTCCTATACTGAATATGTAAGTGCGTGGATTGATTATAACAACAATGGAATATTTGAAGCCAATGAGCAAATTATGAATGGGAATTCTAGCTATAATGTACATACTGTAAGTGTTACCATACCCCTTAATGCTGGGGCAAATGGTGCAATGAGGATGAGAGTAGGCTCGGAATATTATTATTATGGAGTTCCTCAACCATGTAATAGTGTTACTTATGGACAATTCGAAGATTATACTTTAAAAACAAGTTCATCAATTGGGGAATCTGTTTCTTCCTATTCTGGGACCATAGGCTCGGGATCATTAAGTACTGTGAATGTACAATTTAGTTCGATGGGATTAAATGTTGGAACATATTCAGGTAATATAACCATCAATAATAACGATCCTATTCACAATCCTATTGTAGTACCATATACAATTCATGTTTCAGGTTCAGGAACAATTGCACTAACAAAAAACTGTATGAATTTGGATTCAATAATGCAATACAGAAGTAAAATGGATTCATTATACGTGAAAAACATTGGATGCGATACATTGAAGATTACAAATATTACTCATCAATTAGCTGCTTATTCTGTTAATTCAACATCATTTAACATTTTACCCGGTGATTCGGCGAAACTTAAAGTAACCTTTGCCCCAACTACCATTGGAACTTTCAATGACACATTAACTATTTTAAACAATAACATAACGCAAAAATTGTGTTTGTCAGGTAAAGCATTTGCAAGACCAATTCTTTCAACTTCCCCAACTTATTTTAATGAAACATTGGCATGTTGTGATTCAATTACATTGCCATTGGCAGTTAATAATGCAGGAGGCTCAAATCTAAATTGGAGTTTGAATAAAAATAATAGTCATACTTTAAATTATAATGGTGCCAATAGCTATGTCCAAATTAATAACTCTACTGCATTTGATTTAAATCAGTTGACGATTGAAGCTTGGGTTTATTCTTCTAATTATAATCAGAATGGATTTATTTTTGAAAAGGGTCCAGTAAATACGCAGTATTCGTTATTTTTTGAAGGGACAAGTTTGTGTTTCAGAACCTATCCTCAATCTGGAGGATGCGGAACGGATTATTATTTGAATTCTGCTTCTATCGGGATCACAAATGGAGCTTGGCATCATATAGCAGCCACCTATGATGGATCAAATAAGAAAGTATATGTAGACGGGGTATTAAGAGGAACAAGTTCATTTACTTGTCCATTAGTAAAAGGACAACTGGGAGAAATAATTGGAGCTTATGGAGGCACAGGAAGTCATTCTTATTATTATAATGGTGATATTACTGAAGTAAGGATTTGGAATTATGCAAGAACACAAGCACAGATAGCTGCTAACTTGTATGGTCAAATTAATCCCGCGCTATCAGGATTGGTTGCCTATTATCCACTTTCTGAAGGAAGTGGTACAACCTTGTTTGATAAAACTTTGAATAGTAATAATGGAACTAGCATTAATACTTCTTGGTTAAATACAAGCAATCCGGTTTCTTTTCCTGAAGGCTTTTCAGCTAGTTTATTCTCAGGTAATATTTCTGCCGGTGGCACGGATACCGTTTATGTAAAATTAAAAAGTTGCGGATTGCCAGTGGGAACCTATACTACTAACATAATTGTAAATTCTAATGACCCTCTTAATTCAAATGACACAGTTCATTGTACTCTTCATGTATCCGGAGCGGGTAAAATTGCTTTGTCAAAAAACTGCATATATCTGGATTCTATTATGCAACATCGAACACATAAGGATTCCATGTTTGTGAAGAATACAGGATGTGATACATTAAAGATTTCAAATATCACAACGCAAACCTCTATTTTTACAGTTAATCCTACAACTTTTAATATTCTGCCAGGGGATTCAACAAAGATATACTCGACGTTTTCGCCTATAGCAGTTGGATCTTTCCAAGATACACTTACAATCATAAATAATGATGCAACAAAAAAAGTTTGTTTATCAGGAAAAGCTTTCGCAATGCCAACTATTACTACAAGTCCAACGTCAATAAATGCGACACTTTCCTGTGTTGATTCGACTTCTAGTGTCTTAACAATAAATAATACTGGAGGTTCCGTATTGAATTACAATATTAATTTGTTGAATCCATCAATGAATTCCAATTTGCCTTCAGCAGCTTTATGCGCACCTGCCACTACAGGAACGTGTTGCAATATGGGTATTTATAATGTTACTTTTGGTTCCATTAATAATACTACTGGCAATGCTGTGCAGGGTTACCAGAATTATACATCATCGCAAAGTACAGTGGTAATTCCAGGACAAACTTACTCCATATCAGTACAAACAGGAACTAGTTATCCTGAGAATGTGAGAGTATGGATTGACTTCAATAATGATGGTGTTTTCGATGCTAGTGAAATGGTATTGAATAATCTTAATTCACTGCCAAATACTCTTCATACAGGTACTGTTACAATTCCAACAACTGCTGTTAAGAATAAAGCGGTAAGGATGAGGGTTGGATCAGAATATTATTATTATTCTGCACCACAACCATGCACGAATGTTACGTATGGTCAATTTGAAGATTACACAGTTAAGATTGCTTCTTGGGTTGCATTGTCAAGTTTAACAGGAAGTGTAGCTTCAGGTAATTCGAATATAGTTAATGTGAATTTTAATTCTTCCAATTTAAATGTAGGAACAAATACAGCAACTGTTTCAATAACAAGTAACGATCCGATTAATAGTCCATTAATTGTGCCTTGTTCTTTAACTGTAGTTGGAGCTGGTAGAATAGCCTTGTCAAAGAATTGTATGAATCTTGATTCAATAATGCAATATACCTCGCATAAAGATTCCCTTTATATTAAAAATACAGGGTGTGACACATTGAAGATTACTAATATCACTAACCAACTAAATATATTTACGGTTAATGCTACATCATTTAAAATTTTGCCAGGTGATTCAACAAAATTATATACCACTTTTTCTCCTGTTGCTGTTGGTACTTTCCTTGATACGCTTACTATATTAAATAATAATATTACCAAAAAAGTATGTTTGTTAGGAAAATGTTTTCAAAGACCAATTCTTTCTACAACTCCAACGTCATTCAATGTAAGTTTGTCATGTTGTGATTCCACCATTCTTCCATTAACAATTAACAATACAGGTGGTTCAAATTTGATTTGTAGCATTAAAGGTGGAGGAGGTACAACAAAACCAAAAGTACTTATTCTGACCGCAGGTGATGCTGGAGTTAATGCTAAGAATGCCCTTGTTTCAACTGGTAAATTTATTGCTTCAGATATAGATATTATGGTAAATCCATCATCTTTAAAAATGACCATGTTAGCTCCTTATAATGCTGTACTTGTTTGGACTGATAATTCATTCGGTTCTTCCATGGTAGGTGATACTCTTAAAAAATATGTTGATAATGGTGGAGGTGTAATAATTGGAACGTATGCCTTTAATTCTAATTGGGGAATGTCAGGAGGGATAATGGGGGCAAATTATTCTCCATTTATACAATCTGGCAGTACTCAATGTGTTTCAGGTACTATAAATTTAGCAACACTCCCAAATCATAATCACCCTATATTTAAAAATATTAGTGTTAATCCATCCTATTGGACAAATTGCAATTATTACAATCCATCACTTAATCCAGGAGCGACATTACTTGCTTCTGACTTATCAGGCAACAAGGTAGTGGCTGAAAACCATAATGGAAAAGTAATAGGAATGGTAATATTTCCTGAATATCTCAATTCGGCAAATGCTTCAACAGACATGATGTTCGCTAATGCTCTTTATTATCTTAACAACAATTCAACTTGGTTAAGTTATACACCTAATAAAGACACAACAACTGCTGGAGGATCAAGTATTGTTAATATGAAATTTAAGAGTTGTGGATTATTGGTAGGAACTTATAATACAGATGTGGTGATTAGTTCTAACGACCCATTAAAACCGATCGATTCCGTTCATTGCACACTTCATGTAACAGGTACTGGCTTAATTTCGACAAATAGAAACTGTTTGAATCTTGATTCGATAATGATTAATACTGCCTCCATCGATTCTTCTCTTTATGTAAAGAATACTGGGTGTGACACTTTGAAGATAACTGATATTACTCATCAGCTCAGTGTTTATTCAGTTAGTCCAACATCGTTTAATTTACTACCTGGAGATTCTGCTAAAGTAAGAGTAGTGTTTTCACCAACTACTGTTGGAACATTTAAGGATACATTAACAATAATTGATAATAATGTAACAAAGAAAATTTGTTTATCAGGTATAGGTTATCCACGACCTGAGCAATGTCATAGTCCAAATTCTTATAATATTCACTTTACAATTTGCCAGGATTCTATTGCTAAGCCTATAACGGTATGCAATACAAATGGAGGCAGTAACTTATTATGGAGTTTAACTAACTCAAATAGTGGAAGCGCGGTATTTAATGGGAACAGCGCTTATATAAATAATGGAACTGTTAACTTGCCAACGGGAAGTGTAATGACGGCTGAAGCATGGATATATCCTGTTTCTTATCCTGATGGAACTTACAACGGAATAGTGAGTTGGGGTGGCAGGTACTGTAATGGAACAGCAATGTTGCTTTCTATTCAAAACAATGGGCGACCTAGTATGGCAACATGGTGTAATGATTTCGTCCCGAATTCAGGTCCTACGGCAGTATTAAACCAATGGAATCATATAGCTTGTGTACTTAATGGTACTTCTGTTACATTGTATATGAATGGAGTTCCAATAAATGGAACCCTTTCCTCGTTACCTAATGTCCAATCTAATAATTTTGCTATCGGTTCTACGGATTATCCTGGTAGATATTTTAATGGTAAAATTGATGAAGTAAGAATATACAATCTTGCATTATCACAGGCCGAAATAGTAACTTCAATGACTAATACTTTAACTGGTAATGAGGTTGGGTTAAAAGGATATTGGAATTTTGAGAATGGAACAGCAAATGATTTAAGTCCATCTGGCAATAACGGTGTACTAAGAGGAGGTGCTTATATAACTCCAACATGGGTAAATATTAGTCCACGTTTAGGAACAACATCTGCAGGAAACTCTTATACGGGTTCGGTTGTGTTTTATAAAAATGGACAAGCACCAGGAGTACATAACTATTCTATATTTTTGAATTCAAACGACCCATTAAATACAGTTGATACCATCCCCGTAACTCTGACTGTTGATTCTATTGCTCCAGCACCTCCTGTGGCAAGTAGTATAAATGTTTGTTATGGTTATACTGTTCCGTCATTTACTGCTACAGGAAATTCAGGTGATACAATAAAATGGTATAATTCTTCAATGGTTTTACAGCATATAGGAGCAGCCTACAATACAGGACAAACTGCCGTTGGAGTTTATACCTATTACGTAACAGCTACTGATTCAATAAATGGGTGCCAAAGCAGAAAGGATAGTGTTCAACTCCATATAAATGTTGCTCCTACTAAACCTGTTGCTGCTGATAAGTCAGCTTGTTTTGGAAGTGCAATACCAACATTAACTTCTACTGGAACAATTCAAAAATGGTATTCTAATTCAAGTTTAACTAATTTGCTTTATGTTGGTAACCCTTATAACACTGGAATGACAGCTGCAGGAACCTATACTTTTTATGTTGCTGATAGTACTGCAGGATGTCCTAAAAGCATTTCAGATACAGTTTCGCTTATTATACATTCTATACCTTCTAAACCAATTGTAAATAACATATCCGCATGTTTTGGAGGTACAATACCTTCCTTCAGTGCAACAGGAACAGGTAGCGATACTATTAAATGGTATAGTCCTTCCTTGTCACAACTTCATATTGGTAATAATTATTCTACTGGTTTAACTTCACCTGGTACATATACTTATTATGTAACACAAACTGATTCTTTGTTGGGTTGTGCAAGTGCAAAAGATACCGCAACTCTTACAATACATTTCACATCGCAACCAACAGCAAACAGTCAAACTTCATGCTTTGGAAGTTCATCATCTACTCTTACTGCAACAGGGACAAACTTGAAATGGTATAGTTCGAATATGACATTCTTATATGCAGGGAATCCATATAATACAGGGCTTACAGCGGTAGGTGTTGACACTTTTTATGTGACACAGACACTAAATAATTGTGAAAGTTCTGCAAAGAGAGTAATCCTTACTATCAATCCTTTACCTTCAGCACCGACTTCAGCTAATGTCAAAATATGTTTTGGTCAATCTACACCAGCATTAACTGTAACAGGTACAAATGTTTCATGGTATAGTAATCCTGGTTTAACAACATTAGTTCATAGCGGTAATACATACAATACAGGATTAACAGCTGTTGGTAATTATACTTACTATTTAACTCAGTCTGCTTTAGGATGCACTAGTCCTGCTGATACAGTACATTTGAATATTGGAGCTTTGCCTTCCCGACCAATTACAAACGATGCAAACTCATGTTTTGGAAATCCCACGCCGCATTTAGTAGCATCCTCAACAGGTGCCGATACAGTTAAATGGTATAGCAACCCTGCGTTGACTAATCTTTTGTTTACAGGTAATCCATACAACACAGGAAATACTGCTGTAGGAACATACACTTATTATATAACCCAAACTGATTCAGCAAGTGGTTGTATCAGCAAACCTGATACCGCTGCTTTGGTAATTAACAGTGCTCCTGTGAAACCAACAGCGAATGATGTTGTTTCTTGTTTTGGTCAGTCAGTAGCTTCGCTATCATCAACAGGAACAATAATACATTGGTATAGCAACTCTTCTTTAACTACACTTGTTTATACTGGTAACCCATACAATACAGGAAATACTGCTGTTGGCACTTATATTTATTATTTAACTGACAGTACAATTGGTTGCCCGGTAAGTCCTCCAGATACAGTTACTCTAACTATTAATCCAAATCCTGCTTCACCAACTACTTCCGGTAATGTTTCAATTTGTTTTGGTCAAGCTAATCCTTCGTTAACAGCTACCGGAACGAATGTAAACTGGTATAGTGATGCTGCATTAACAACTCTGGTTCATACAGGCAGTCCTTTTACTCCAGCTCAAACTGCTGCCGGAATTTATAATTTTTATGTAACACAAACAGTTAATGGATGTTCGAGTACTGCTTCAAACTTGGTGTTTACAATTCATTTGACACCTCCTGTTTCTGCTAGTAATATTAATGTAGTTGCTGGTACAACAGTTCCTGATTTTACTGTTGTTGGCAGCAACATTATTTGGTATGATTCAACAGGAACCTCAACGGCAACAGGAAATACTTTTGCTACAGGTCAAACTGCTATTGGACAATATACATATTATGTTACTCAAACTTTAAATGGATGTGAAAGTGTTAAAGATACCGTTAAATTAACCATACGACCACTTGCTCCTGTTTCATCGAATGTTGCAATTTGTTTTGGCAACACTATTCCTGATTTGACAACCAGCACAGGTATGAACATTAATTGGTACAGTAATTCGGGTCTTACTAATCTTGTTCATTCGGGTAGTACTTTTGCCACAGGACAAAGTATAGTTGGAACATATACCTATTATGTAACCCAAACTGTTAATGGTATTCAAAGTTCTCCAACAACAGTAACCTTGACAATAAATTCAATTCCTGCTGCGCCAAATGCAAATAATCAATCTGCTTGTTTTGGAGGAGTAATTCCTAATCTTACAGCAACAGGTTCATCTATCCAATGGTATTCTGGTACTTCCGTTATTTCTTCCGGCAGTTCATTTGCAACAGGAAACACTGCGGTTGGAGTTTATCCATATACTGTAACACAAACACTTAATGGATGTGAAAGCCCTTCAAAAGCAGATACATTAACAATTAATAGTCTTCCATCGAAACCTGTTGCTTCAAATGTTTCTTCTTGTTTTGGTTCATCAACTCCTGATTTAACGGCAACAGGTACTAATATTAAATGGTATTTTACAGCTCCTTCATTAATAGGCTCAGGAAGTCCGTTCGCATCTGGTAAAACATTACCAGGAGTATATACTTATCTGGTAACTCAAACAAGTACATTAACTGGTTGCCAAAGCCCTTATGATACTGTATCTGTTACAATAAACTTTACGGCGCGCCCTGTTGCTTCAAATGTTAGTGTTTGTGCAGGAACTACAATTCCAGCGCTAACTGCGACGGGTACAAATATTCAATGGTATGACTCAGCGTTTGCAGCAGTTCATTCGGGAAGCCCTTTCAATACAGGACAAACAGTGATTGGTATTCATACTTATTATGTAACTCAAACCAATTCAACAACGGGATGTGAAAGTTTAAAGGATACTGTTACCCTTGCAATTAATGCTTTGCCTTCAGCACCAGTTTCATCAAATGCAAACGTTTGTTTTGGTCAGTCAACACCTGTTTTAGTAGCCACAGGAACAAATGTTAACTGGTATAACAATCAAAATTTATCCACAGTATTATTTAATGGAAATACATACAATACTGGTAATACAGCAGCAGGAGTATATACATATTATTTAACTCAAACTGTTAGTGGTTGTCAAAGTCCTGCTGATTCTGTAACCTTAACAATTAATCCAACGCCTGCTGCTCCTGTTACTTCAGGCAATGTTGCGATTTGTTTTGGACAAGCGAATCCAACTTTAAGTGCTACAGGAAGTAATATTAATTGGTACAGTGATGTTACTTTAACAACCCTTGCAGGAACTGGAAGTACATTTACTCCTACACAAACAGCTGCGGGCACTTATACCTATTATGTTACTCAAACTACAAATGGATGTGTAAGTCCTGCATCCACAATTACATTTACAATTCACTTTACTCCTTCTGTACATGTTAATAATATTTCTATTCCATTTGGTACTGCAACGCCTGATTTGGTAGCAATTGGAACAAATATTATCTGGTACGATTCAGCTATGGTTAATGTATCTACTAATAATACATTCTCTACAGGTGTTACAGCAATAGGCGCTTATATCTATTATGTAACACAAACGTTAAATAATTGCGAGAGTGCACGAGATACAGTTGTACTTACTATTTATCCAAGTAATCCGGTATCTTCTAATCAAAGTAATTGTTTTGGAACCGCTACTCCTGATTTATCTGCAACAGGTAATAATATCAGATGGTACAGCGATTCGTTGTTAACTCATTTAGTTTATTCAGGAAATCCATTTGCTACAGGAAACACTACAGTTGGAGTTTATAATTATTTTGTAACGCAGACCGTTAACAATGTTCAAAGTCTATATACTAAGGTTACACTTACTATTAATGCAATTCCAACTACACCTGTTGTTGTAAATAAGGGCGCATGTTTTGGTGGAACAATACCTGATTTAAGTGCAGCAGGAACAACAATTCAATGGTACTCTGTTTCTACAGTAGTTCATTCCGGTAATACATTTACCACTGGAAATACCGTAGCAGGGGTTTATGCTTATTCGGTAACACAAACTGTTAATGGATGTGAAAGCCCTGCTGCACCTGATACATTAACCATTAACAGTATTCCTGTTACTCCGGTTGCAACTCCTGTTACAGTTTGTTTTGGAAATCCAGTTCCTGATTTAACTGCATCGGGAACAAACATAATTTGGCACGATACAACAGGAGCTGTTGTACACAACGGCAGTCCTTTTACAACTGGAATAACATCACCTGGAACTCATACATACTATGTTTATGACTTAAATACATTAACAGGTTGTCAGAGTCATCCGGATACTACAACTTTAAAAATAAATTATACTGCACCTCCGGTAGCCGCAAATGTTTCTATCTGTAGAGGAACAACAGTTCCTCCGCTTACAGCAACAGGTACAAACATTCAATGGTATGATGCATCTACACTTTTATTCAGTGGAAATAGCTTTGCAACTGGCGATACTTCTGTTGGTGTTTATTCGTATTATGTAACACAAACAAATTCTGTTACAGGTTGTCAGTCGAAAGCGGATACAGTTACACTATCTATTAATAGTGCTCCTGGTGCACCATCAGGAACTGATGCAAGTGTTTGTTTTGGAGGTACTGTTCCTTCACTTACTTCCTCAGGTAGCAATGTTAACTGGTATAGCAGTGCTGTTTTAGGTACTTCATTATTTAATGGCAACACTTATAACACTGGAATGACTGCTGTCGGAACGTATACTTATTATATTACTCAAACTGTTGGAGGATGTTCAGGGCCGGCTAATACAGTTACACTTACTATTAATTCTAATCCTGCTATGCCTATTACTTCAGGTAATGCATCCATTTGTTTTGGACAGACAAACCCAACATTTACTGCTACAGGAACAAATATTGAATGGTATAGTAATCAAAATTTAACTACACTTGTTCAAAGTGGTAATTCATATTCATCCACACAAACAGCTGCAGGTTCTTATATATACTATGTAACTCAAAATAATCTGTCAACTGGTTGTGCAAGTCTTCCTGACAGTTTGAAATTTATTATCCATGCTTTACCAACTGTGACAGCGGGTAGTTCAGCTCCGTCTGTTTGTAGCGGTTCTTCTGCAACTCTTTTAGGAAGTGGCGCAACAACTTATAGTTGGACTAGCGGTGTAACTAATGCTGTTGCTTTTGTTCCAGTATTGTCAGGAACTTATACGGTTACAGGTACGGATAATAATAGTTGCACGAATACATCTTCAGTTTCTATAGTAGTGAATCCATTGCCGGTATTATCAAATACAGTTACCGGTACCTGTGCAGGAACATGCAATGGTGCTGCTTCTGTGTCCTTGTCGGGCGGTACACCTGGATATACATATTTGTGGACTGGCGGATTTACTTCCTCAACACTTACAAGTCTTTGTTCGGGTAGTTATTCTGTAACAGGAACTGATGGAAATGGATGTCAGGCAACAGCATCAATATCAGTTACAGCTAATCCATTGCCTTTAGTTACAGCAAGTGCAAGTTTAACAAGTATATGCGATGGCTTTACAGATACATTGCATGGAGGAGGAGCAACCAGTTATGTTTGGAGCGGAGGTGTAACAAATGGTGTATCATTCAGCCCTTCATCTACATCAACATATACTGTTACAGGTACTGATAATAATGGATGTAACAATACTGCATCAGTAACAGTTACAGTAAATCCATTGCCAACAATAATTGCAAACGCAACTGCAACCAGTATATGTAATGGTATTCCTGTAACGCTTACAGGAAGCGGCGGAACGACTTATAGCTGGACTGGCGGTGTAACAGATGGGGTTTCATTTATTCCTGCTGCAACTGGAAGTTATACTGTTACTGGCACTGATAGCCATGGATGTGTAAATACAAATTTAGTTACAGTTACTGTAAATTCATTACCTACAATTACCGCAAATGCTTCAGCAACTACAGTATGTTCGGGCACATCAATAACATTGATTGGTGGAGGAGCAATAAGTTATAGTTGGAGTGGAGGAGTAACAGATAATGTTGCTTTTGTTCCTTCATCATCTCAAACATATACTGTTACAGGAACTGTTGGTACTAATTGCAGTAATACATCAACAATATCTATTACTGTTAACAGTTTGCCTGTAATAACAGCAAGTGCAAGTTCAACAAGTATATGCGCTGGTTTTATAGATACATTGCATGGAGGAGGAGCAACAAGTTATATTTGGAGCGGAGGTGTAACAAATGATGTTTCATTTACGCCGGTTTCAACAGCAACATATACTGTTACAGGTACTGATATTAATAGTTGTACTAACACTTCATCAGTAACTGTAACTGTAAATAATCTGCCGACAATAATTGCGAACACAACAGCAACCACTGTTTGTAATGGAATACCTGTAACACTTACAGGAAGTGGCGG
>CAIRRW010000070.1 GCA_903881065.1 uncultured Bacteroidota bacterium | reverse complement strand
CGCGCCTCTTGCAGCATACGATACGTTTTGCCCACACCGGCACTCATGCCAATATAAATTTTAAACTTCCCCCTTCTTGACCTTTGAATTAAATCAAGAAAATGCTGAACATTTGTTTCTTTGATGCTATCTTCCGACATTATTAAATTTCTACAAAGTTAGAGTATTGATTCTTGGTAATCTAAAATTTCAAAATAGTAAACATTATAATTTATTATACAAAAACAACCCTCTGAATTTTCATTCATCGGGTTGCTTTCAATTAAACAAACAAATTCTTCAACTTTTATATCCTAAACAAAATAGCAATAATGAACCTGTTTTCCGACTTCACCAAATCAGGAACCCAGCCAGAGGACAAAGGTGTATAAGTATATCCTGACGGAGAAGTAACACCACCCGGACCTGCAAAATAAGGAACATTAGCTTCGCGATGTACGAATTCCAAACGGAAAGAAATACTTTGATTTGGCATCCAATCAAAATTTGTTGAGCAGTCCCATCCTTCAAAATGGTCACCCGGATTTTCAGTAAAAGGATGCGTACCTGCTGCTTGAGTAGGATTGTTAGCATTAGGAAATGGACTTGCATCACCTGTAGGAGCAAGCACCAAATATCTTCCCGGATTATTCATATAACCACCGCCAATTGTCCAAGCAAATTTATTATGATGAAACCAAATACGATTATAAAACATAACACTTGCAAAATACTGTGCGGGTCCATGTAACGAATCGCCATTTTTAAAACCATTTACAGCACCACCAAAGTCAGAGCCGGTGCCTTTTTCATCGCCCACATCAGCAGTTAATGTAAATGCCGCCTGACTAATACCCTTCGCTGCTTTGTTATGATAATAACGAACCAACAAGCTATTATCCGAATGAAACCGGTGTCTTCCGGGTACCAAGGCTGCATCACTACCGTAATAATCATTGGTCAATAGTTTCACATTTTCATTCGGACACCAGGTTATATTGCCTCCCAAACCAGGCATTTCATTAAACATACCATAACTTTGCCATCCATTAATTGCCCAAAGTTCAATCTTCAATTTAGCAGAAGGAAACAACTGAACACGAATCCCATTGAAAAACCAAGGCGTATTATCCGAGGTAAACGAAGCCTGATATTCCCAATTTTCAACTTGATAATAGGAATTGAGCCCAACATAGGACATAAACATACCGCCATCCACATTGATGCCGTGCATCACATTAAAATGATAACCGCCATACGCTTCACTTATATAACGATATACATTCGCCAAATCATACTGTCCGCGGTACGGACTCAAATCATTACGTGGAACCACAGTGGAGCGTGTTCCGAACTGTGTCATTATTCTTCCTCGAGCACCTTCGAAATAAAAGTCGCCGCCAAGATTTACACTCGAAACTTCCATTTCATTATTCCTTGCCAAAGCCGTAGAACCTACTACTGTATGGTCAACAGGATTATTATCCGATCGGGTATAATTGGCATCAATCATCACCGATCCTGTAAAATATTTTGTCTGAATTAGTGACGAATCTCTTCTGTCGCTACCGTTCTGCCACGTAGCATCCTGTCCTTCAAAAGGAATTTGTGATTTCATCGGTTTCACCGAATCTTTTTGAGCTGCAGCACCTAGCGCAAAGCAGAAAAGTGGCAACATTAATAATTGTTTTTTCATTTTGTTTTGTTTTTTATTTATTTTTTAATAGTATTAAATATTCGGGATTTAACTTTGTTTCTTTCTATTTCCTATTTCTTAAATATTCAAACACCAAATAACCAAATAGTGATGAAACTATTGCTATTATGTAATTTGTTACAGTAAAAATATCCTGCACTGCCCATATCAATCCTTTACTCTTGCCTAATCCCGAGTTCGTGAATTCTCCCATCAAAAGGTTAGAATAAAAAAGAAAGATGATAAACCCCATTTCCAAAACCGCTCTCCAAAAGGAAATCATTTTTGTTTGTTTGTTGTTTCCTTTGTTCATCTTTTACTTTTACTTTCACCTTTATTTATCAATCAGATAATTTACCTTATACATTTTATGAACTCCGTCATAACTAACCAAATCTTTTTCCGAACTAATCTCTGTATCCAGTTTATCATGGAACTTCTGATTATCAGGAAAAGCTCTCTTCAGATTTTTTATTGTCAAAGGAATAATTTCCGACTCAAGTGATACACTAAAATAATAATGAGGAACTAGCTGAATAGCTTTTCCTGATGATGGAACAACAGGCACATCGGCAATATAAATTACTATCGTTTTATTTTCTTCTATCTGATATTCATGGTCACATTCTTTATAAAACCTGAAATCATTTTGCTTACAATCCTTGTATCCATAAATACTATCCTTGGTAAGTCTTACCTTTTTATCTCCGTTTACAACATCAATATATCCCTTGCAAAGAAAATGATTCAGTCTGATTTTCCCTGTAGTCAAATCGCAATTCATTATGTAAGCTAACTTGCCAGTCTTGAAATCCTGTGCATTAATATATATTCCACTATAAGGAATGCTATCTTGTTTTTGTGCAAAAGAAGATTTTATAACAAGAAGTAATAAAAGCAATAACAGTTTTTTAATATTCATACTTATCTAATATTGTCTAATGCAACATTCAATTTTAATACGTTTACTTTTGCAGGGCCAAACATTCCTAATAATGGTTTTTCAATTTTGCTTTCAACTAATTGTTTTACCTTTTCTTCCGAAATGTTTCTTGTTTTGGCAACACGTTTAACTTGCACCAATGCACCTTCTGGTGATAAGTCTGGATCCAGTCCACTACCTGATGCAGTCACTAATTCAGCTGGGATATCCGCTTTGTTAACTCCTGGATTATGCACGAGGAATGTATCTATTTTAGCCTGAACATCCTTTAAATAAGCGGGGTTCGATGGACCTTTGTTGCTTCCTCCGCTACCTGCCGCGTTATAATTTACTGCAGATGGTCGTGACCAAAAGTATTTATCAGCAGTAAATTTTTGCCCGATATTGGCATAACCAACCACTTTTCCGTTCACTTCTATTGTTTCTCCTTTTCCGCCTCCGGGAGCAGTCTTGGCTATACCTGCTATTAATAATGGATAAAGTACCGAACAGATAATTATCATTACTGCTGTTAGTTTTAATGATGTTAAAATGTATGTTTTCATAATATTTTATATTAGTATTCTTAGTTAATTAAAAAAATATTCCAATCCCTAAATCAATTAATTTGATTCCGATAAATGGCAATACTATACCACCGAAACCATATATTAATAAATTACGTCTTAGCAATGCAGATGCGCCAATAGGTTTATATTCTACACCGCGCAAAGCCAATGGTATTAAAATAGGAATGATGATAGCATTAAAAATTACTGCTGATAATATTGCACTTTCCGGGCTATGTAAATTCATAATATTTAACCCCTGTAATGCTGGTATTGAAGCAATAAATAATGCAGGCACAATTGCGAAGTATTTTGCAACATCATTAGCTATGCTGAAGGTTGTAAGCGTTCCTCTGGTAATTAACAATTGTTTTCCTATTTCTACTATTTCAATTAGTTTAGTTGGGTCATTATCCAAATCAACCATATTACCTGCTTCCTTTGCAGCTTGTGTTCCACTGTTCATGGCTACTCCTACGTCGGCTTGCGCAAGTGCAGGAGCATCATTTGTTCCATCGCCCATCATCGCTACTAGCTTTCCTGCTGCCTGTTCTTTCTTAATATAATTCATTTTATCTTCAGGTTTAGCTTCTGCAATAAAATCATCAACACCAGCTGCTTCTGCAATAAACTTAGCGGTAAGCGGATTGTCACCGGTAACCATCACTGTTTTTATTCCCATTTTGCGAAGGCGTTCAAAGCGTTCGCGAATTCCTGTTTTGATTATATCCTGTAGCTCAATTACTCCAATCACTTTTTCATTTTCAGAAACTACAAGGGGCGTTCCTCCTTTGCTAGAAATGGCTCTAACAGATTCTTCAGTATCAATAGGAAATATATATCCTGCTTTCTCACTTAGGTTTCTGATTGCATCAGATGCTCCTTTTCTTATGCGAGTATTTTCAAAGTCAATTCCTGAACTGCGTGTTTCTGCAGTGAATTTTATAAAACGTGGATTCTGTATCACATAACTTAATGGATTTAATCCGGCTAATTCAATTATTGATTTTCCTTCTGGTGTATCATCCGACATTGAACTAAGAATGGTACATTTAATAAAATGTTTTTCATCTACTCCTTTCGAAGGATAAAAATGTGTTGCCTTCCGATTACCTATTGTTATTGTACCTGTTTTATCAAGAAGCAACACATCTATATCTCCAGCAGTTTCTACAGCTTTACCTGATTTTGTAATCACATTAGCACGCAATGCTCTATCCATACCTGCAATACCGATTGCCGAAAGCAATCCTCCAATTGTTGTTGGTATCAAACAAACAAATAATGAAATAAGTGCAGCTATAGTTATAGGTGTATTAGCATAATCTGCAAATGGTTTCAAGGTTACGCATACAATAATAAACACAAGTGTAAAAGCTGCGAGTAAAATGGTCAATGCAATTTCATTTGGTGTTTTCTGGCGGCTTGCTCCTTCCACCAAAGCAATCATTTTATCAAGAAATGATTCACCAGGCTCTGTAGTAACACGCACTTTAATTTTATCAGACAATACTTTCGTTCCTCCCGTTACCGAACTTTTATCTCCGCCCGATTCACGTATTACCGGTGCGCTCTCTCCTGTGATTGCTGATTCATCAATCGTTGCAAGTCCTTCAATTATTTCGCCGTCGGTAGGGATAATATCTCCCGTTTCACAAATAAAGATATCTCCTTTTACAAGTTCTGATGAGGACACTACTTTTATTTCATCCACTCTTAATTCACCAACAGGAAACACTTTTTTTGCAGGTGTTTCTTCACGTGTTTTGCGCAACGATTCTGCCTGTGCCTTGCCTCTTGCTTCCGCTATCGCTTCAGCAAAGTTTGCAAACAGAATTGTAAGGAACAATACAATTAAAACAAACAGATTATAACCTAAGCTTCCCTGCGAATTATCCTTGGTTATTAAAATACTTACGGTTACAATAAGCATTACCAGAGTTCCTATTTCTACACAGAACATAACTGGATTTTTTACCATCGCTTTAGGATGTAATTTTACGAATGATTGTTTTAAAGCCTCTGTAACAAGCTCTTTTTGAAACAATGATTTATTTGTTGATTTGCTCATGATTTTATAATTTCTTAATGATGATATAAACTAAAATATTCTGCTATCGGACCAAGCACTAATGCCGGGAAAAATGCTAATGCTGCAATAATCATTATAACTGCATACGTCATCAAACCGAATGTGCCGGTATCTGTTCTTAACGTACCTGCTGACTCTGGAATATACTTTTTCTTTGCCAGAATCCCTGCAATTGCCAGCGGACCAATGATTGGTAGATACCTGCCAAGTATTAATACAAATCCTGTAGTAACATTCCAGAAAACATTGTTATCTCCCAATCCTTCGAAACCGCTGCCATTGTTAGCCGCACAGGAAGTGTATTGATAAAGCATTTCCGAAAACCCATGATATCCCGGGTTATTAAGCCATGTAGAAGGTTTCACAGCCCAGTCAGCATTCGGATAATGTACTAATGTAAATGATGATATAGCTGTTCCTACTAAAATGATGAATGGATGCAACAAGGCAATTAAAGTAGCAATCTTCATTTCTCTGGCTTCTATTTTTCGACCTAAAAATTCGGGTGTTCTGCCTACCATCAACCCCGAAATGAATACCGCGATTATTATAAATATATAATAGTTCAAAATTCCTACTCCGCATCCTCCATAAAAGCTATTAACCATCATTCCCAATAGTTGCATATTACCAGAAAGTGGCATCGAACTGTCATGCATCGAGTTTACCGATCCGGTAGATATAATAGTTGTTACAATACTCCAATAGCCTGATGCGGCAGCACCAAACCGTACTTCTTTTCCTTCGGTAGCTCCTGAATGCTGGTCAATCCCCATTGCAGTAATAGCCGGATTTCCATTCATTTCCGCCATCATTGTCGGAATAAGCAACGTCAGCATCCCTATCGTCATCACTCCGAAAATCACATACGAAAATTTCTTTCTTTTTATATAGAAGCCAAGTGCAAAAATCATTGCTATAGGAATAAGAACCTGCACCACCATTTCAAGCATATTGGTAAAGTAATTTGGGTTCTCCAATGGATGTGCAGAGTTTGCTCCAAACCAGCCGCCGCCATTAGTACCTAAATGTTTTATTGCAATCATTCCTGCTGCTGGACCACGCGAAACCTGCACCGTGTCCCCTTGCATTGTTATTATACTGTCCTTTCCATGGAAGCTGGCAGGCGTGCCGTTAAACACAAGCAAGACAGCTATTACAATACTTAACGGTAATAATATACGGGTGATTGTTTTTGTAAATATCACAAAGAAGTTGCCAAGCTTATCTGTTACTTTATCCCGCATTGCGTTGAAAACAACTACCAATGCTGCTATTCCGGTAGCTGCCGACACGAACATCAGGAAGTTAAAAACAAAAAGCTGTGTTAAATACGTTGCTCCTGTTTCGCCCGAATAATCCTGTAAATTACAATTCACCAGAAAACTGATGGCTGTATTAAAGGTTAAATCCGATGTCATGGATGGATTGCCGTCAGGGTTCAGGAACAGGCTGCCTTGTGTATAGAGCAATACAAAAGCGTACACAAACCACAGCATATTTATGGTTAGCAACGCCATTAAATGTTGCTTCCAGTTCATTTCCTTACTTGTATCTATACCGCAAATGCGAAATATAAACCGTTCCACCGGAGCGATAAAATCCAATATTGTTTTTTCATTGTTAAATACCTTTGCTATGTATTTTCCTAATGGAATTGCCAGCAATACCGTGATTGCGAAAGTGGCAATTACTCCTATTAATTCTGTATTCATCTTTTTGCTAATTGAAAATTGATAATGTATAATTGAAAATGAACCAACGAATAACTGTTTCTTGATAATTGTCAATTATCAATTATTCATTGTCCATTGTTTTAAAATTTCTCCGGTTTTATCAGTACATATATTAAGTAACAGAAAACCGCGATTGATAAAATAAATAATAGTGTCATGTTTTTTAAATGTTTTCAAAAAAGTTAATTGTTTTGTAAAAAAGCCAGAAACAGATAAGTCCGGCAGCTACTAATGATAAAGTGATTAAGATTTCCATTTTGTTATTTATTAAGTGATTAATTTATTTTACTAGGTAATTTAATTTTAATACTACTGTATATATCATGCACATTGCAAACAAGAGCGATAATACTATCAGAACTATGGTTATTATATTTTGTTTTCTCTTTTCCATCCGTAAATTGAATAGTTATCAGAAAAGATTTTTATAGCATTACACACTCAATCCAGTTACTAAAATCAATCTATATTCCATGTGTTAAAACTTGTCTATTATATTCCTTCCTTAACGAACCGTTGAAAATCTTTTTTAAGCTCTTTGTTTTCAGCCCGCTTAAAGCAACCACGGTTCCCAATGAATAGACAAATACATTTTCAATAGCGTTCTTCACTAAACTATTTCCATCATCAAGCATTTTCTCAGCTATGTTAAAGCAATGTTTTACTTCTTTCAAATTACCTTTATAGATAAGTTGTTTGGTAAACCCCACAAAACATTCCATCGTTTTGTAAATATTATTCAGGCTAGTAAGTTTCTCCAGTTCCGTATTTATTTCTGGCAAATCATTACTTAGAATTTCATGCACTTCATTTTCTGTTATCATTCTCTTTTTCATTTTGTATTTATTTTTCGATCGCACCATGCCAAACTTCGCACCACAAAAGCGATTAATTCCTGAAAGGCTTATTAATAGAAGGGAATAAGAAAACAGGCTCAATTTGGGCAATAAAAAAACCTTTCCATTTTGGAAAGGTTCTTTTCATTTTGATATGTTTTGGTACGACTTTATTTATTTTTAAATACCATATTCATCCAGTTTTCGGTAAAGAGTAGTAACACCAATCTCCAGAAGTTTTGCCGCCTGTGCTTTGTTTCCGTTAGTATAGTTTAGTACTTTCTGTATGTGAATCT
>CAIRRW010000069.1 GCA_903881065.1 uncultured Bacteroidota bacterium | reverse complement strand
GCTGGAAAGTTTTAGAAGGTTAAGTAAGGACTTTGAATATTTACTAGAATCAAGTCAAGCTATGATTTATTTAGCTTCCTTAAAATTATTATTAAATAAAATTTAAACAGTTACTAATACTCCAACAGATATAGGATTATCAGCGATTATAATCAAGTTCTATTTAATTTGAACAGCGAATAATTCTTTTATTCGACTTTACCGGATTATTAGACCTACATTTACAAATATAATTTATAAAAATAAATACAATGGCAAAACCATGCGGTTATCATTACATCTCAATTTATCTAAATGATACTTTTGAACAGAAAGAAAAAAAATATTTTGAAGGATTAGAAACTCATCCCGAATGCAAGGCAGAATATTATAATGGTTTATCTTCCTTGTATAACCAAGTCAGGCAATATAAAAGAGCTTTCCATTATGTTCAACTTGCAATTGACAATGCTTATGACGATGAAGATAAAGCAGATTATTATATCAGAATGTCATATATATATTCTGAACTGGAAAACGAAACAGAAGCAATTGTTTGTATTCAAAAAGCAATGGATTTGGAGCCCAATCAAATGCAATGGGTGGTTGATTTAGGGCGTAAGTATGAGGAATTGAAAGAGTATGATAAGGCTGCCGAAACGTTTAAAAAATTATTATCAATGAAAGATGATGATGGTGAAATTTATCAGGCAGACTACGATGACTGTATGGTTAACTTAATGGTAAAGGAGGAAAACTTTACCAAAGCTAAAGCATATTATAATAAAATATTGAAATCGGCAAAGACGGATGATGAGCGATCAGGTTGTTATAAGGAACTTTCAGAAATATTTGAGAAAGAGAAAAATTATAAAAAAGCAATTGTTAATGCTAAAATCGCATTTGACCTTCGCCCTGATTCGCTTACCAATATAGCTCGATTATATAGAAGTTATCAGAGTAATAAACAATATGCAGATGCAATTAAAATTATCAATTTAATTCCTTCATTAAATAAAACCGAAGAAAGTGAATCTAATAAAAAATGGAACTTCCGATTTTATTACGATGCTTTAGCACGAGTATACAAGGAAATGAAAAATGAGGAAGAAGAAATAAAATGTTATGAAAAAGAAATAGAGAACATTACTGAACCATCTTCATCATATTCAATTTACGAAAACATCACTTCTATTTATTGTGCAAAAAGACAATATGATAAAGCAAAACCGTATCTGGAAAAGATAATTGAACTTTGGCCTAATCAATATCCACTCGCTTACACTTCAATGGGCATGTATTATATGGATGAAGAGGAAGATTTTGAAAATGCGATTAACTACTTTCTTATTGCTTCACTGGCGAATGGACAAACCGATAATAATGTGCAAGGAAATGATGCTAATTTATCCTGCACAATAAATTTAGTTATTGGCAATATTTATAACAAAGAATTGGATGATTCGGAAGAAGCCATTAAGTACTATAACAAAGCTTTATTATGTGATCCTAATAAAGACAGCGAAGGAAGAATATGCTCAGCATTATATGATATATATGGGATGAGAGGGGATGAAAAAAATGCTGATTTATATAAAGACAGACGTAATGGTATTTCAGTGTTGAAAGATATTATTGACGGAAACTGGACTCCTCCCCCAGCTAAAACATTGGAAGAACGAAATC
>CAIRRW010000068.1 GCA_903881065.1 uncultured Bacteroidota bacterium | reverse complement strand
CAAAGCAGTAAATAAATTATTTTACTCAATAATGACATGTAATTTATTGAGTGTTTGAGAAAGTGAATATTAAAGAATAATAAAAAGTAATGCAGAACAGCACTCCTCTAGCAGAAAGAATGCGCCCGACAAGTTTAGATAACTATATAGGGCAAAAACATATTGTAGGAGAGGGCGCAACCTTACGAAATGCAATACTATCAAATCTTCTGCCTTCTATTGTTTTATGGGGGCCGCCAGGAGTTGGAAAAACTACCCTTGCTAATATTATTGCACATCAACTGAAACGCCCATTTTATTCTTTAAGTGCAATTAATTCTGGAGTAAAAGATATTAGAGACGTAATTGATAAAGCAAAAAGCAATGGCTTATTTCAACAGAATAATCCTATCTTATTTATTGATGAAATTCATAGATTCAGTAAATCTCAACAGGATTCATTATTAGGAGCAGTTGAAAAAGGCATAATAACATTAATAGGAGCGACAACCGAAAACCCTTCATTTGAAGTAATTTCAGCACTTCTTTCTCGTTGTCAGGTTTATACATTGAAACCTTTAGATAAGAACGATTTGTTATCAATGCTTGATATCGCAATTAATACTGATGTTATTCTAAAATCTAAAAGAATTACAATAATTGAGGATGAAGCACTGTTGAGACTTTCAGGAGGTGATGGAAGA
Organism: uncultured Bacteroidota bacterium; assembly: GCA_903881065.1. Taxonomy (GTDB): domain Bacteria; phylum Bacteroidota; class Bacteroidia; order 2-12-FULL-35-15; family 2-12-FULL-35-15; genus 2-12-FULL-35-15. The sequence continues at coordinate 1,418 of CAIRRW010000068.1, read as the reverse complement.
AAGCTATTAAATATATTCGAATTAGTAGTTAATGCAATTGGAAGCGATCTGATTGAAATTACAAACACAAAGGTAAAATCAATAATTCAACAGAATATTGCTATTTATGATAAAACAGGAGAAAATCATTACGATATAATTTCAGCATTTATTAAATCAATTAGAGGTAGCGACCCCAATGCAGCTGTCTATTGGCTTGCAAGAATGATTGAAGGAGGTGAAGATCCTTTATTTATTGCAAGAAGGTTAGTAATTTTAGCTTCCGAAGATATTGGAAATGCAAATCCTACTGCATTAGTGATTGCAAACAATTGTTTTCAGGCTGTAAATATTATTGGATACCCTGAATCAAGGATTATTCTTTCACATGCAGTAACCTATTTGGCAACTTCATCAAAAAGTAATGCAGCATATAAAGCAATTGAAAGTGCACTGGAAATGGTAAGAAATTTTGGAGACTTGCCTGTTCCTTTGCATTTACGAAACGCACCGACCAAATTAATGAAAGAAATTGGATACGGAGAAGAATATGAATATGCCCATAGTTTCGAAAATAACTTTGTAAATCAGGAGTATTTACCTGAAAATATTAAAGGTAGTAAGTTTTATGAACCTTCTAATAATGCAAGGGAAAATGAAATACGGACTAACTTAAAGAAATTATGGGGAAATAAGTATAACTATTAATCGTCTATTTCAGGATTAAACATAGCAACGTAAACCATTCCAACCACTATCCCTCCCATAGACTGCTCAAATACCTGCCAAACAAAATCAACTATCATTTGTTTCAAATCATTAGTTGTTGCAAATGAAAATCCGAAAACTTTTGAAACTAAAAAATATAAAACACCAGAAACTGCCCCTGCCAATAAACCTCTAAGCAAAGGGTTACGTTTAAAGTGTTTTTCCATTATATCAAGCTCAAATAAATTTATTATAACAAAAGCAACAATAGATGAAACGATAGTCGAGTAAATTAAGAGTTTTCCACGTGGTCGATTGAGCCTCTCAAAATCGGATAGAATAATTCCATGCCATAGATAAGACAATGCACTCATTATTGCAGTAGATAATAATAAAGAAGTAGTACTCCGTTTAGAAACCATCATTTAAATTTGCGGGCGCAAAAATAATCAAAATAATATCATTAACAGACCAAAAAGTATATTCTGTTATGTCTTATCTACTTTAAATAGATTAGTGTAATTATTTTACTACTTTTATCCATTCAAAAATACTAAAAAGGCTTTAAATTATGAGAAAAATCAGTATCTTGATTTTGACTTCCTTAATGCTTCTGTTTTTCTCTTGTAGAAAAGAGATAGGTAATTCTTATTGGGATACTCAGATATTAGCACCTTTGGTAAAAGGTACACTTGATATAAATAATTTATTACCCGATTCGATATTAAGGT
>CAIRRW010000067.1 GCA_903881065.1 uncultured Bacteroidota bacterium | reverse complement strand
CGTTCCTTGCATCTTTCTTGTCTATTTTGATGCTGCAAAGATTTTTATTTTTTATTCCTTTTAATAATTGCTTTGCATTATTTTATTAGATAGTTTTACACAGTTGTGCAACAAGCACATAAGATTTATGAAATAAAAAAAGGAGGACGACCTGCCAGTATGAAGTTTCAAGCATTTAATTACGTTTGTCGCGGGGCGAAAGAGACAAGCTTTTAATACCCCCTTTCTTTTACTTATAAATCTTTCAAACGTTAAACTACAGATTTGTTTGTATTGAATTTGCCAACTAGTTGAGCTAAAAAGCCATCAGCCCTTCAATGCCATCCATCTCCTTATATTTGGCAATAATAGAATCGGCATCCAGCATCACCTCTTTTATAGTAATGCTGATATAATTTCCATTGAAAGATTGTTTCTGAGTTATCACAGCTTCATCCGAAAATTTGGATTCAACCAATGCTATCTCTTTGTTTTTGGCAGGAACAATAAATTTAAACATATATAATTTAGGCCAGTTGCCTTCCTTGTTTAAAGTTTCACGTAATTTAATAAATTGATCTTCTTTGTTCATACTGTAAATGTATGATTAATTATAGTATATATTTCAAATAAAAAGCTGATGCTCCGTAGATGCGAGTGTTTTCAATCGTGGCAATTAGTAAGTGGTAACTCATCACCTTTAATAAATAGCAGAATGTTGCCCGCCCAAATTATTAGCAGATGGTTGTGCAACTATTAGTACTTTTGTGATTCAATGAAAATAGCTTCTAATAAAATAGCTGATATTATCCGGTACTTTCGGGACGAGTTGAGCGATAAATATGATAACGGGGAACTGGAAACAATAATTGGCTGGTGCTTCGAGGATTTCGTGAATATTAAATCGTTTGAATTAAATGCGAGGAAAAATGAAACAGTAACGGAATCGGAGTTGTTGAAATTTAATTTCGCAGTGAAGGATCTGAAACGGATGAAACCGATACAATATGTGTTGGGTTCGGCGGATTTTTATGGGATGAAATTTAAAGTTAATGGCAATGTGTTAATTCCGCGACCTGAAACGGAGGAGCTGGTGGAGTATATAATTAATGATTGGAAAGAGGAATGTTTGAAGTTTCAGGGGAGGATAAATATTTTGGATATTGGTACGGGGAGTGGCTGTATTCCTATTGCGCTGAAGAAAAAAATCTCTTCGGCAAATGTATGGAGTATTGATGTATCGGAGGATGCATTGGCTGTGGCAAAGGAGAATGCGTTGGCGAATAAGGTAGAAATTAATTTTATGAAAGAAGATATTCTTAATCCGAGTATAGCGTTTCAATCTTCGAGTTTCAATTTAATTGTGAGCAATCCTCCTTATGTTTGTGAGCAGGAAAAGGGGGAGATGTTACGCAATGTATTGAATTATGAGCCTCATCTGGCTTTGTTTGTAGCAGATAATAATCCTTTGTTGTTTTATGATGCGATTAGTGATTTTGCATTGAAAACATTAGCGCCGAAAGGGATGTTGTACTTTGAGATAAATCAAAGGTATGGAGAGGAAACGAAAGCAATGCTGTATGCCAAAGGATTCAAAAATGTAGAACTCAAAAAAGATTTAAATAATAAAAATCGTATCTTGCGTGGTGAGATTTAAGAAATAAAATTAATGAAGAAATATAGTTTATTTATCGTTTTGGTAATGTTGAGTGCCTACACTTGTATGGCACAAGTGGTAAGTAATGTGGATGTGGAGCCGACAAATATTGGCGGAAAGGAAGAGTTTAAAAGAGTGTTTGAGCAGGAGATGGTTTATCCGACAGCGTCTTTAAATAAAAAAATTGGCGGTAAGGAAGTGATTACTTTTATACTTAAAAAGGATAGTACGATTACGGATATTAAAATTGATAATTCGCTGTCGAAAGATATTGATGTGGAAGCTATGCGTATGTTGAAATTATATCAATGGATACCGGGTATTAAAAGCGGACATTATGTTGATTCGAAGTGGTCGGTTGTGTTTGATTTCGACCCGGATAAATATGCTAAAATCTGCAAGAAGAGAGGATATGTGAAGTTTAAATATTTACCTAAAATGAAAGTGGATAGTACAGAGAAAGTTTATACAACACCTGAACAGTTTCCGATGTATCCGAAAGGAAATTATGCATTGCAGGATTTTATAAAGGAGAATCTGGAATATCCTCGTCAGGCACAATTATCAAATATTCAGGGGACAGTTGTATTACGTTTTGTGGTAGAGCCAAGTGGATTGATGACGAATATAGGTATTGTGAAATCAGTTGGTGGTGGCTGCGATCAGGAAGCTCTTCGTATTTTACAAATGATAAATTGGTATCCGGGAAAATATGATGAGAAACTTGCACGTGTGCAGATGACTTTTCCTTTTTATTTTATTCTTAATGCTGATTTTAAGGATAACAGTGCCGGAGAACAACATTAATTTGAAGATGTGTCAACTTGAAAATCTGACGAGCAGCAATAGATGAGTGAAGCGATAAAGCATAAGATTGAAAAACTTTCCAAGGAAATAGAAGAGCATAATTATAATTATTATGTGCTTTCGAATCCTACAATAAGCGATTTTGAATTTGATAAACTGCTTGAAGAACTTATACAGCTTGAGAAGGAACACCCTGAATATTTAAAATCAGATTCTCCGTCTCAGCGTGTTGGCGGACAGATTACAAAGGAATTTAAAACGGTGAAGCATAAATATCCTATGCTTTCGCTTGGCAATACATATAATGAAGCTGACCTGAAAGACTTTGATGACCGCATAAGGAAGGCTGGATTGACAGATTTTGAATACGTATGTGAACTTAAATATGACGGCGTATCCATTTCACTTACGTATGTTGACGGAAAACTGAAGCAGGCTGTAACGCGTGGTGATGGCGAAAAAGGAGATGATGTAACTGCCAATGTAAAAACAATAAATAGTATTCCATTGAAGTTGCGTGGTGATGATTATCCAAAGGAATTTGAAATACGCGGGGAAATATTTATGCCGAAGAAAGAGTTTCTGCGGATAAATGAAGAGTTGCGGAAACAGTTGATAGAGGAAGGATATGATGAGGAAGAGATATTTGAGAAACAGTTGAAAAATCCACGCAATGCTACTTCAGGAACATTGAAACAACAAGATTCAAAAGCAGTGGCAGAACGTAAATTGGATTGTTATTTATACGCTTTACTTGGAGAAAATCTTCCATTTGTTTCACATTATGAAAGTCTGGAAGCTGAAAAAAGATGGGGTTTTAAAGTGTCGGGCGATATGGAAAAGGTTTCATCGGTGGAAGGCGTAATTAAATATCTGGAGAAATGGGATACTAAACGCCATCATTTGAATGTGGAAACAGATGGTGTGGTGATAAAAGTAAATTCGTTCGATCATCAAAAGTATTTGGGATTTACAGCTAAATCTCCAAGGTGGGCAATTGCTTATAAATATAAAGCTGCACAGGTTTCAACTGTTCTTGAAAGTATTTCGTATCAGGTTGGCAGAACAGGTTCCATTACTCCGGTTGCTAATTTAAAGCCAGTACAACTTGCCGGTACAACTGTTAAACGTGCTACTTTACATAATGCAGACATCATTGAGAAATTGGATATACGAGAAGGAGACACTGTATTTGTTGAAAAAGGAGGAGAAATAATTCCCAAAATAATTGGTGTAGATAAAAGTAAACGAGATGTTCATCATACTGATGATTTGTTTGGAACAACTTCTCATCCTACAAAGTATATAACTCATTGTCCGGAATGCGAAACTGAATTAATTCGTAAAGAAGGGGAAGCGAATCATTACTGCCCGAATGAATTGGGTTGTCCTCCGCAGGTGAAAGGCAAGATGGAACATTTTGTAATGCGCAAGGCTATGGATATTGATAGTATGGGCGAAGAAACGATAGCTCAACTTTATGACGCAGGATTAATAAAAACAATTGCTGATATCTATGAATTAAAAAAGGATGACCTGTTGAAGTTGGATAGAATGGCAGAGAAGAGTGCGAATAATCTACTTTCAGGAATTGAAGATTCAAAGAAAATGCCCTTTGAAAGAGTATTGTTTGCAATAGGTATACGTCATATTGGTGAAACTACAGCAAAGAAATTGGCATTTTATTTTAAGAATATTGATGCCCTTAAAAATGCAAACTTGGAGCAATTGCTTGAGGTAGGAGATATAGGAGAAAAGACATCGCAAACAATAATTGACTATTTTGCAGACGAAAACTGTGAGCGGATAATTGAAAATCTAAGAAAACAAGGTCTTCAGTTTGAACTTTCAGAGGATCAAATTGTGAATACAAGTGATAAGCTAAAAGATTTGACATTTGTTGTGTCGGGTGTTTTTAGTAAGTTTTCGAGAGATGAAATAAAGAAAGCTATTGAGCAAAATGGAGGAAAGAATGTAGGTTCTATTTCCGGAAAAACATCTTATGTTTTAGCGGGTGAAAATATGGGACAAGAGAAACATAAGAAGGCGGAGAAGCTTGGCATACCAATTATTTCGGAAAATGATTTTATAACTATGATTAGATGAGTATAATATTAAGTATAAAAAAGTTTATTGCCAGTCGTGCCTTAAAGCAGGAAATGCAATCGTATAATAAACTTCGTAAAGCCTGTAAATTCAGCTTCGATGCTGTAAAAACTGTTGGAATATTATTTGATGCAACTAATGCCGAGGATTATGAGATTGTAAAGCGGTATGTGTTGTATTTGCGCGAACATCGCAAGAGAACAAAAGTGATTGGGTTTTTCAATACTAAAGTTCTACCTCCAATGACTTATTCAAAATTGGAATATGATTTCTTTTCAACTAAAGAAATTAACTGGATGGGAAAACCATCAACAACTGTGATAAAGAATTTTATTGATGAGGAATTTGATTTGCTTATTGATTTGAATGTACATGATCATTTTCCATTGAAATATATTGCTGCACTTTCCAAAGCAAATTTTAAAGTTGGAAAGTATAATGAGAAAGATACTGAAATGTATGATATGATGATTGATGCTGACAACACCAAGACTGTAAAGTATTTTCTCCGTCAGGTTGATATATATATTACAATGATGAATAAAGTGGAACCTACTCTTAATTAGTAAAGAGGAATTATAGAAAGAGAAAAGTAATGTAAAAATAGTAAAGATGAATTATATTTTATTTGATGATCATGCCCGAATAAGCCTTTTGCCATTGACGTTTACTCGCCCGGTAGCAGATATTAGAATAGGGATTTTAACTATTCGTGAAAAATGGGAAAAGATGCTTAATACAAACACTTCAACCAGAACTGAAGATTATTTGAGTGAAAAATATCCAATAAAGTTTGCAATTGATACAGATAATGTTTGGATAAACGGCTCCTTTTGTCCAAATGAAAAGTTGGTAGAAGAGATAAAAACGCTAAAACCGAGTCAGGCGTTACTATCTCAGAACATTGTGGTAGCAGCCAATACAGGCAATGATAAAAGTTTTGATGATGTAGCCTTATCTGTTTTCACTACGTTTGAATCTCATTCCCATGCAGTGAAAATAAATAATCCTTGGGATATATTTTCAAAGAATGGTGATGAGTTAATTGCTGATTTTGCCTTATTGACTTCAGGAAGAAAATCATTGACATTAAGCTCAACCAATCAAATTATCGGAGTTGAAAATATCTTTGTAGAAGAAGGAGCTAAAGTGGAATGTGCTGTATTAAATGCAAGTACAGGGCCGATATATATTGGAAAAGATGCCGAGATAATGGAAGGATCTATCGTACGAGGACCTTTTGCATTGTGCGAACACTCTACTTTAAAACTTGGAGCAAAAATCTATGGACCGACTACTGTTGGTCCGCATAGCAGAGTAGGAGGAGAGGTTAATAATTCGGTAATATTTGGTTATTCTAATAAAGGGCATGATGGATTTTTAGGGAATTCTGTATTGGGAGAATGGTGTAACATAGGGGCTGACAGTAACAATTCGAACTTAAAGAATAATTATGCTGAAGTGAAATTATGGAACTATGAAAAGGAACGATTTGTGAATACTGGTTTAACTTTTTGTGGTTTGATAATGGGCGATCATAGCAAATGTGGCATCAATACCATGTTTAACACAGGAACAGTAGTTGGGGTCAATGCAAATATATTTGGCTCGGGATTCCCACGTAATTTTGTTCCTTCCTTCTCGTGGGGAGGTGCGGCAGGTTTTACTACTTATAAATTAAAAGATGCATTCGAAGTTGCTGGGCGCGTGTTTGAACGCCGCGAAATGGTTTTTGATGAATTAGAGCAGCGTATTCTTACTCACGTATTTGAGTTAACTGAGAAGTATCGGAAATAAATATATTATCGTTTATCCATCGTAAAGATGGACAATACTAAAAAAATCATATAAAATAAAACTTTCGTTATGGGATTTACATTCGTTGAAAACATTGGCTATATAGCTTCTTTAGGAGTATTAATTTCTTTTTTGATGAAAGATATCAAGAAACTAAGGATTATTAATACAGTTGGTTGTTGCTTTTTTATCTGGTATGGAGTTATGCTTAACTTTTCTATTCCTATTATAGTTACTAATTTTGTAATTGTTTTGATCAATACGTATTATTTAATTAATCCAAGAGTATAATATAGAAAGTAGCTCTATAGCTTATTCCAATCTTCATTAATAGAATAATTAATCATTCCGACTAATGAAAACTTACAATAAAATAACATCATCCATTATTTCTGAACTCGAAACTATAGTGGGTAAAAGCTACGTGCTTCATGATGCGGAAAGTATGGCTAACTATGGTCATGATGAAACTGAGAAATTGGTGTATCTGCCTGAAGTAGTTGTGAAACCAATTTGTCCGGAAGAAATATCTGCTATATTGAAGTTGGCAAATGCGGAATTAATTCCTGTAACACCTCGCGGAGCTGGCACAGGACTTAGTGGAGGGGCACTGCCCATTTACGGCGGTATAACAATATCGATGGAACGTTTCAATAAAATAATCCATATAGATGAGCGTAACCTGCAAGCTACAGTGGAACCTGGAGTTATTAATGAGGTGTTTCAAAATGCGGTTATAGAAAAGGGGTTGTTCTATCCGCCCGACCCTGCAAGTAAAGGAAGTTGCTTCCTTGGAGGTAATGTGGCGGAGAGTAGTGGTGGCACGAAGTGCGTTAAGTATGGAACTACGAAAGATTATATTCTTAACCTGGAGGTGGTGTTGCCAACTGGTGAAATAATTATTACTGGTGCCAATACTCTGAAAAATTCAACAGGGTACAATCTTACCCAATTGATGGTTGGCAATGAAGGTACGCTAGGTATCATAACAAAAATAATTGTGAAGTTGCTGCCTTTTCCAAAATATAATTTATTGATGCTTGTGCCTTTCAGAAGTTTGGATGAAGCCTGTGCTGCGGTAAGCGAGATATTTCGTGCAGGCTTTATTCCTAGCGCATTAGAACTGATGGAACGCGATGCATTGGAATGGGTTACTAAATATGTGCAAAGTAATGTGGTGAAAATTGAGGAAGATATTCAGGCTCATTTGTTAATTGAAGTGGATGGCAATGATTTAGCAGTATTGATGAAAGAGATGGAGGCGATTGCCGAACTGATGAGTAACTATAATATCGCTGATATATTATTTGCTGATTCGGAAGCACAGAAACAAGAACTATGGAAACTCCGCCGAAAATTAAATGAGGCAGTAACTTCCAATTCAATAAGTAAGGAGCAGGATACTGTGGTGCCCCGCGCCGAACTGCCTGCTTTGGTAAAGGGCGTGAAACAAATTGGGCTGAAATATAAATTCAAAACCGTGTGTTATGGGCATGCCGGAGATGGCAACCTACACATACGTATTATTAAAGGTAACTTGACAGACGATCAATGGAAAGGCGATTATATTAAAAAAGCAATTGTTGAAATAATCACTCTTTGTCATCAATTAGGTGGTACCATAAGCGGCGAACATGGTATAGGATTGATTCAACAGGAATATATGAATATTGTTTTTTCTGAAAAAGCAATGAGTATTCAGAGGGAAATAAAGAACGTATTTGATCCAAATGGAGTTTTGAATCCTGGCAAAATATTCGGTTATACTATTTAATTTATAATTTCAAATATTCAATTTAACAAATAAGTTACAATGAAATTTATTTCCCTTTCCATATTACTTCTATTTATTTCTCCGTGTAATAAGCCGAAAACAATTGCAAGTACGACTTCTCAAAATGAAAAGATTAAGAGTGCAATAACATTTCAGGAAACTGCCTGCTTTGGCAAATGTCCTATTTTTACAATGACTATCAAAGGTGAAACCAATATGATAACTTATCTGGGCCAGCAGAATGTAACGAAGATTGGAACGTTTACAAAAACTATCAGCAACGATTCAATATCCAAACTGGATGAGGTGTTTGACAAGATTCATTTTTTTGATTTACACGATAAAGATATGGGGCGGATTCCAGATTTACCTTCGATAATTATCACCTATTCTTCAAATGGGAAAACAAAAAAGATTGAGGAAAGTACAAATAAATCAAGTTCTTTAAGAGAACTTGAAAGTTTATTAATGACGATTGCGGACAGCGAAGGATGGAGAAAAGTAGAGGCAAAGAAAAAACATTAAGCCAATACTCTGCTTTGCCAGCTTTGTTTTAAAGGAATCTCCCATTCATTATCAAAAGCCGATTTTGTTGTAACCATATTGTTAAAAACAATAGTTGATTCACTCACTAATCTCTGTTCAGCAAGTTTTTCGAAGGCAGAAAGACTGCAAGAGAGAATTTTATTTTCGCTGCGATAAGCCACTTGTAAACGATCGAAGAGGTTTAAATTAAATTTTTGCTCCATCTCTTTGATGAATCTAATAGATGCATCAATACTGCAACCGCTTGCCATTGCTTGTTTTTCGTCGACAGTAATTATAAGAAAGCGATTATAAAAGATACCGAAGCTTGCTTTTAAACTTGCCCCATGAGCAGCCCAGCCATCAATAAAAGTCAGTCCTGATTTGGTAATAGACTCCACTTCCAAATCACTTAATTCCCGGTTACTTTGATATACCCAAATTTTTGAATCGGGTGCCATGTTGTTTAAAGAATTCATTTTTTTATATTTTATTCAAAGATACGAATATTAAAATTTATTATTCTCTGAGTTATTGTAATTTTAATTTAGATTTAAGGGTAAATCCTTTTTATATTAGTATTTCCACAGATCTACTAATTGTTTTTCAAACCTTGATTGAGGTAGAAAGTTCAGTTCTAATTCGGCATTCATTGGTACAGGAGTGTCCAAACTCGCGGAGCGAATAACAGGAGCGTCCAGATTTTTAAAACAAATTTCATTTATTAAAGATGATAATTCGCCACCAATGCCGCCAGTCATTGTGTCTTCGTGAAACACAATTGCTTTACCGGTTTTATTTACAGAATTAATAATTGCTTCTTTATCCAATGGAACTAGTGTTCTAAGATCTATTAAATCGGCTTTTATTTCAGGATGTTTTTCCAATGTTTCCAATGCCCAATGTACAGCCATACCATAGGCAACAATGCTCAGGTCGTTTCCTTCCTTTACCAGTCGCGCTTTACCAAAGGGGATGGTGTAATAGTCATCTGTGATATCTTCTGATATGCTTCTGTATAAAGCTTTATGTTCAAAAAACAAAACAGGGTTAGGGTCTTCGAAAGCAGTCAACAACAAGCCTTTTGCATCACTTGCAAATGCTGGATAAGCAATCTTTAAGCCGGGAGTATGGAAAAACCATGCTTCATTACTTTGGGAGTGAAAAGGACCCGCAGCAACTCCAGCGCCTGTTGGCATACGAATCACAACATCCGCGTTTTGGCCCCAGCGATAATGCGACTTGGCAAGATTGTTAATGATTTGATTAAATCCTTCGGTAACAAAATCGGCAAACTGCATTTCTACCATTGCTTTCATGCCATTGATGGATAAACCAAAGCCAGAGCCGACAATAGCCGCCTCACACAAAGGAGTGTTACGAACACGTTTTTTTCCAAATTCTTGAACAAACCCTTCTGTAATTTTAAACACACCACCATAATCTGCAATATCCTGCCCCATTAAGATGAGATTTTCGTGCTTATGCATCGCTAATCGCAATCCGTCGGAAATAGCATCAATATAACGTTTGTTAGTTTTATTTCCTTGAGAAGGAGTTTCATTTAACTGAAATGGCATGTAAATATCCGACAGTTCAAGCTCGGTATTTGGCGGTGGCAAAGTTTCTGCATATGCCAATTCAAGACAATGTTCGATTTCTTCTTTTATTTCAATTCTGAAATTTGAAATCATTTTTTCATCGATAACACCTTCTTCCAAAAGAAATAACTCGTAATTTTTTAACGGATCTTTTCTTCCCCAAGTTTCAATTAATTCTTTAGGAACATATTTATTTCCTGATGCTTCTTCATGTCCGCGCATGCGAAAAGTAATTAACTCAAGCAATATCGGGCGGGGATTTTTTCGCATAGATTCAGCCAGCCGCTTTACTGTATCATACACTTCAAGGACGTTGTTTCCGTCTACTTGTATTGCTTCCATGCCATAACCAATACCTTTATCGATAAATTGTTTGCAACGAAACTGTTCATTACTTGGTGTACTCAACCCGTAACCGTTGTTTTCAATAGCAAATATTACAGGCAAATCCCATACAGCAGCTACATTTAGGGCTTCATGGAAATCCCCTTCGGAGGCGCCACCATCACCGGAATAAACAAGGGTTACCTTGTTATTTTCCTTTAGTAGATTCCCTAAAGCAATACCATCAGCCAACCCAAGTTGTGGACCGAGGTGAGAAATCATGCCTATAATATGATATTCTTGAGTTCCGAAATGAAAGGAGCGGTCTCGACCTTTTGTAAATCCACTTGGTTTGCCCTGAAACTGACTGAATAATCGATTCAAAGGAATCTCACGAGAAGTGAAAACGCCAAGATTGCGGTGCATAGGCAAGATATATTCTTCTTTGTTCAATGCCATGGCAGCACCCACCGAACCAGCTTCCTGACCAATTCCGCTGAACCATTTAGAAATTCGACCTTGCCGAAGAAGCACCAACATCTTTTCCTCAATCATTCGAGGTTTCAAAACTCCTTTGTAGAGTTTGATTAATTTTTCATCGCTGTATTTTTTTCTATCGTATCGAATTGGGGTTTCGGCTGTAATCATAATTGGAAATTCGTTTGGGGCGTAAAATTATTAAAATTTAGTCAGGTTGAAGAGCTTATTTTTATGAGCTGATTTTTGATTAGCTGATATGCTGATGTTTTAGGATGAAAAGAATAGTAAGAAACCTTTTAACATTATTTATTAGGAGAATTATTAAAAGGAGATAGCGAACAATTATTCAATTGAACAAATATAAAAGAGCAAAAAAAGAGACTTTTAATTTTTAAACTGAAAGATATTTTAGAAAACCAAACTTGTTTTTTTGAAAACCAAACCTGTTTTTGAGAAAAACGAACACGTTTTTGAGAAAAGCGAACTTGTATTTTGGAAAACCAAACCTGTTTTTTGGAAAAACGAACTTGTTTTTCGGAAAAACAATTAGGTATTTGGCAAATACCTTTAGCCTTCGGAGGTACTACAAATGAAATATGGCATTAAATATCAGTAACTTAACAACAAATAAGATAATAGCTAACTTTAAAATCAGAAAAAACTCGAAAATCAATTCACTTAGCCCAATTTCTGGTCTTAAGAAAGAATAGGGTTTTTATGGTTTGAAGTATTGTTTAGTAATATCGTATCTTTGTATGAAAATAAGTTCAAATAATTTATTGAAATTATTAAGAAGGTTCAATTCATTAAAGGATATTTAATAAGGAATCTTAAATTTCAGTATTAAAAGGAATAGGTTTGATTAGTAATATCAGCAGTTTTGTTCCTATAAATAAATTTATAAAAAATGTTTCAGGAAATTGTAGTTTATATTTTATTGGCATCATCACTTTCATATATTGTTTATCGAATTTATGTCAGCATTAAAAAGAAACATGCTTGCGAAAAATGTGGATTAATGGAAGCAGCTAAAGAGGCTAAGGGTAAGAATTAAAATGTTAAATAGGGTAAATTAAAACATCAGATTAGTTAAAATAAAAAAGGAGTTTCGTTTCCGAAACTCCTTTTTTGTGACTAGGTGTGAAGAAAATTATTTCTTTTTTCCGCCTTTAGCACCTTTTTTGTCTTTAGCAGCAGCGATTGAATCGTCCATTGCTTTTTGCTTAGCAGCAGCTGCTTCAGCATACTTTGCAGTTGAATCAGCTATTGCTTGAGCTTTAGCAGCTTCTTCAGCAGCTTTAGCAGCTTCAACAGCAGCGATTGAATCTTGTTTTGCTTTTTCCTTTGCTGCTTTTTCTTCTGCAGATGGTCCGCAAGCTACGAATGTAAACATTCCTGCTACGGCAACTAATG
>CAIRRW010000066.1 GCA_903881065.1 uncultured Bacteroidota bacterium | reverse complement strand
GTAAAAGATTTTTTTGTGAACAAAGCGTATCTTGATGCTAAAGTTGATATTGTTAAAGAAAAGGATGAAAAGATTGACAACAGCGTAGTACTGATGATTAATGTTACGAAAGGAAAAAAAATAAGAATAAAGGAAATAAACATTATAGGAAATGCTTCAATTAAAACATGGAAACTCCGCCGAAAATTTAAAGAAACCAAACGTAGGCGTTGGTGGAACCCTTTTAATTCAGGTAAATTTGATTCAGATAATTATGAGAAAGATAAAAAAGCATTGATTGCCAAATACAATGAAAAAGGATTTCGTGATGCAAAAATTGTACATGACTCGATGTTTAAGGTGGAAAGTTCAAAAGTCAAAATTAACTTAAAAAGAAGTTTTAATGATTTAAGGATTAAAAGGGATACTTTAAACACCACTAAACGTGTTAGTATTGATTTGACAATACAGGAAGGAACCAAATATTATTTCAGAAATATTAATTGGGTTGGAAATAGCAAATACTCTACTAAAGATTTAACAAATGTATTGGGAGTAAAAAAAGGTGATGTTTACGATCAGTCTACCTTAGACCAAAAACTATTTTCAAACCCAAATGGTAATGACATTAGCTCATTATATATGGACGACGGTTACCTATTTTTTAATGTTTCGCCGGTAGAAACTAACGTAACAGGCGATTCCATTGATTTAGAGATGCGTATTTTTGAAGGAAAGCAAGCAACGATAAATAAAATTACTGTAGTCGGAAATACGAAAACAAATGACAGAGTAATTATGCGAGAAATCAGGACAAAGCCAGGTCAACTATTCCGAAGATCTGATATTATTCGTACTCAAAGGGAGTTGTCTCAATTAGGTTATTTCGATCCTGAAAAGATGAATGTATTACCTAATCCAAATCAGGCAACAGGAACAGTAGATATTGAATATACTGTTGAAGAAAAACCTTCCGATCAGATTGAATTATCTGGTGGCTATGGAAATGGTATGGTGGTAGGAACTCTAGGAGTAGTATTTAATAATTTTTCTGCGAAGAATATCTTTAAAAAGGAATCATGGCGACCATTACCTTCCGGAGACGGACAGAGATTAAGTGTTAGGGCTCAATCAAGTGGTTTATTATATCAATCTTATAACATGTCATATACTGAGCCTTGGTTAGGTGGCAAAAAGCCTAATTCTTTTAGTGTAACAACCTATTACTCTGTTCAATCAAACGGACAATCTAAAAAAATCACTGACAGCAATGGGGATAAGATAATTAATCCTGCACGTACTAACTTAAATATTACTGGAGTATCTGTAGGATTAGGCAAACGATTGAAATGGCCTGATGATTATTTTACTCTTTATCAGGAATTGGACTATCAATATTATGTATTAAATAATTACAGTTCCATTTTCACGTTCAACAAGGGATATTCTAATAATATTTATTATAAAGCATCATTGCAACGAAACTCTGTTGATAAACCAATTTTCGAAACACGTGGATCTAAGATTGCCTTAACAGGACAATGGACTCCTCCTTATTCGGCATTTAACAATAAGGACTATACTGACCCGAATATGACCGAACAAGATAGATTTAAATTTGCAGAATATCAGAAATATAAATTTACTGCTCAATTCTTTACTCCAATTACCAATAAAAGAGGTGCTGATGGCAAAGAAGCTCGCAATCTAATTTTGCGCACATCTGTTGGATTTGGCATGCTTACTTCGTATAATAGTTCTGTTGGACAATCTCCATTTGAACGCTTTTATCTTGGAGGAAGTGGATTAACAGGATACGCACTTGATGGAAGAGAAATAATCGCACTTAGAGGTTATGATGACCAATCGTTATCTCCTTCTACGGGAGCTGGTTTTATCGCAAAGTATTCGGCCGAACTTCGCTTCCCTATTACACTTAATCCACAGGCAACCATATATGTATTGGGATTTGCCGAAGCTGGTAATTCATGGGTAAACAGGCAGAATTTTAATCCTTTTAACGTTTATCGTTCTACAGGGCTTGGTGTAAGAGTGTTTCTACCAATGTTTGGTTTGCTAGGCTTTGATTATGGCTGGAGATTAGATGATGTACCAACCAACCGTGGAATGCAAAAAG
>CAIRRW010000065.1 GCA_903881065.1 uncultured Bacteroidota bacterium | reverse complement strand
TATTAGAATTTAGAATTTATTTCACTACTTCAATCTTCCACATATCATCAGCCAAATGTCCATTGGTCATATAGGCGTAAGGCATCCAGAAATATCCTTGCAATCCCCAACCTGCACCCCAACTATTACGTATCAGAAACATTTTTTTAGAATCATCATAACCAACACAAAGCACACAATGTCCACCAACAACTTTTTCAGCAGGCTTAGGCATTGGCAATATTCCGGAAGTGGCAACAACTGCACTTTCAAAACTTTCATAACACGTAAATCCAAATACTACTGGAAAACCTGCCGCTAAAGCACCTTTAATATTACTTTCATCGGGAGTCACACGCTCATATTTAGTAACTAAATTCTTTAAAGCATCAACATAAGCAGTTTGGGGAGGCTGTAATTTAAATCTAGAAACAGTATACGTCCATTCCTTTTCATCACATACACCCAATTTACTTACACTCTTCACACCATCGCGAATCTGAGCTCCCGCATCCTGAGTCACAGTACCTTCCATTTTCCGTTCATTCCAATAAATGAACAGGCGGGATGGCATAAAGTCAGCAAGTTTTTCTTTCTTCAGCATATATTCAATAGCAGCACCAATTCCATTTGCCGTACAACTTCCCAATTGTCCCTGGTCATATACTGCCGGCATAAATCCTGAAGTTCTCAAATCAACAGATACAGGAAGCTTTATCACTTTAGGTTTAAAAATCAAATCTCTGTGATCAGGCAAATCTGGCTGCCATCCATGAATTATTTTTCTTCCAGTATTACCAGAACCAACAATTACTGTTTTTACTTTGGAATCAACTTTCTTTAAAAGATTCTTTTTTTCTTCATTTACTTTTTTCATTTTATTAGAATTTATATATTAGTATTTACAATTTATTTTACCCGCTAAATGCTACTTCATCAATCCAATCACTCTCTACCAAATCCATATCAGTCGCTCCCTGCATCGGAAACGACACCCGCCATCCATAACAATTTTCAAATATGGGACCTACATCCACGATTTTTATTCTGCTAATCGCCAAATTATTTATCTGATTTTGCGGCGATGGCCTTCCTGGTACCAAGGATAATTTACGATCATTCAAAAATTTCTGCACTATTTGTATAGCAATTATATGCATCTCATTATATGCTTTATTCACCGCCTCACTATCACCTTCGCGTACACTCTGAACAATTACAAATGCACCATCATTTATTATATGAATGTTGTCAGATCCTCTATCATCAAAACCGGTTACAGGCAATTCAGCACCAAGTAGTGGATACATCACATCTTTCAAAGCACTATGTACAGCTTCCAAACCAAACTGCACAAAATGCTGTTCCGTATCAGTATGCCCAATTAGCTTGTTACGCCGGGCAATCTGTTCACCATATAATAGAAAATCAGCTAATGTCATTTTGTATTATTTTCTCTTGATTTAGCAACTTGTTTCAATCGTTCCATTTCCATCAGGAACAAATGAAAATCTGTTTGGCCCGTTTCCTTCCATGTACCGAATTTACTTCCGGCTACTTCTAATATTATCGGCATCCAGTTTGTTTTTTTTGCTACACTTTCAGTTTTTACATTAAATATTTCAGGATGAGCATCTGTTATTTTCTTCCTGCATGCGATATACCAAAGCAGTATC
>CAIRRW010000064.1 GCA_903881065.1 uncultured Bacteroidota bacterium | reverse complement strand
CAAACAATAACTCAAAAATTCTGTTGGCTGCTCTTGCTGGAGCAGCAATAGGAGTAGCTATAGGTTATTTTTTAAACTCGGATAAGAAAGATGAAATACTAAATGATTTAAAAGACGGAGCTTCAAAACTTAAAAATGACTTATCGGAAAGTTTAGATAATTTAAAAAATACCAATGAAGAACATTTTAAAAATCCAACAATTTAGCATGGGCAATCAATCTTCCTTTTTCGAAGAGCTAAAACAAATTATCATTGACTATTTTAAGTCCAATGTAAAATTATACAAGCTTAATGCTTATGAAAAAGTAGCAAAGGTAATGGCGATTTTGTTTTCTTCGATTATAATTACTATTCTTATTTTTTTTCTGTTATTCTTCTTAAGTATCAGTGCTGGTTTTTATTTTGCTACGATATTTAAGAGTAACGCCTTAGGCTTTCTTATGATTTTTGGTTTTTATGTAATATTACTTATTGTGGTAATCATCTTCCGAAAACGAATATTGGAAAAGTTTATTACGGATAAAGTGATTGAACAATTATTTGAGGAGGGAGAAAATGAATAACGAACGAATAAGAATAACTAACTTAAAAACTTTGCAACACGAAAGGCAGCGTCTTCAAATGTATACAAGTTATCAAGAGCAGCTTCTTAAAGATAAAATAAATTATATAAAACAACATCCTCAACAATTAATCGCTGAAGAGTTTTTACCATACAGTTCAGATACTAATAGAAAGGTTTCCAATATATTTGATACAGCAAACGAATACATCTTTGAAAAATTTCTAGGTTTGGATATTAATGGAAAGAATAAATTGTCAGGTTTGTTAATAAAATTAAGTGAGGTTATGATAGTTCGCCTTTTCAATAAATTCAAGAAGAAATAGAAAGAATGTTGAAGGTATTAAAATTTGTATTTATTATTTCACTTGTTTTTATTTTAGCTTCCGGCTTCACCATATTTGTTTTTCCTAATAAATTAATATCCTTCTTTGTTCCTTCTATATATCAGGTTACTGGAATAAAAGCTGATGTTAAGAAAGATACAGCATATATTACCACAAAACTGGTTGCTAAAAACAACACCTTGTTTTCGATAAAGATGGACACTTTAAAATATAAAATCTCGTTTACGAACAGAGTTTATTTTCACAATAAGCAGTTTTTAGGATTGTTGATAAAAAGCTATAATAAAGACACATTTAATTTTTCATTCAAAGTGCCGTACAATCATATTTTGGATGATATGAAACATGATAGAAAGAAGAGTGACAGTACTAATTTTCTTACCGATCTAAGATTGCAATATTCAACATTTTTTGGTAATGCAGAATTGCCTATTGCCGAGTCAGGGAAGATAAAAATTCCGGAACCTCCTGAAATTCAAATTAAGGATATTAAAATAAAAAGTGGTTTAGGATCTGAGAATATTCAAGCTGAGGTTAGAATTAGGGTTGCAAATAATAGCAAATATAATTTGAAAGTGAACAGAATGGATTATTCAATTAATATTCTAAAAGTCGCCGAAGTTAAAGGCTTCTATTCAAATTCACTAAATATTAAAGGTAATTCAGTATCCGAATTAAATATCCCAGTTAAAATTCATTTAAGAAAAGAAAAAGAATCATTAGTAAGTTTATTAAGGGATAACGAATTACATCATT
>CAIRRW010000063.1 GCA_903881065.1 uncultured Bacteroidota bacterium | reverse complement strand
TGGATACGGCAAAGCAATTTATATAAATCACCCTAATGGGTATACAAGTGTTTACGGGCATCTGCAGGGTTTCTCGAAAGAGATAACAACCTTTGCTCGTAAAATTCAATATGCAAAGGAAACTTTTGAAATAGATACCATTTTATCTCCCGATTTACTTCCTGTGAAAAAAGGTCAGCAGATTGCATTGTCAGGTAATACAGGTAGTTCGAGTGGACCGCATCTTCATTTCGAGATACGAACTACAAAAACAGAAATGCCAGTAAATCTATATTGTTTTGGTTATAAAATACCTGATAATACAGAACCTAAAATTGTAGAGCTAGCAGTAATACCAATGGATAAGGCAGCTACAGTAAATGGTAAACATGCACTGAGGAAAATAAAACCAGTATTTAAAAGCGGGAGATACAGCATTGTTGCAGCTGACAGCATTACTGTGAATGGAGAAATTGGATTCGGTATCAACTGCTATGATACCGAAAGCGGCTCCACCAATCATAATGGTGTGTACTCTATTGAGTTGCAGGCAGGAGGCAAAAGGATTTATTATCATCAACTGGAAACATTCTCCTTTGAAAATTCACGGTATGTGAATGCACATATTGTATATCCTGAAAAAGAGAAACACAACGAAATAATTCAGAAATGTTACCTCTCCAAAAATGATAAACTCGAAATATATAAGGATGTAACTAGCCACGGAATCATTAATTTTAAAGACGATTCGGTACATTATATAGGATACATAGTAAAAGATTTTGTCGGCAATACTTCCGAAGTTTATTTAAAAGTAAAAAGCACTTCGAAGGCAGGAATAGTTAATTCGAGAGAAACAATAAAACCGGAGCACTTTGATTGCCTGTCAGAAAATGTATCGGAAACGGATGAATATAAAATTTCAATTCCGGCCAATGCGCTTTATGATGATATTGATTTTGTTAAGTCGGTAACTCTTGGTGTTAAAGCGCCCTATGCACCCTTAATAGGATTGTCGCCGAATGATATTGCGTTTCAGAAAGAATATAAATTAAGTATAAAAGCAATGATGCTGCATGACTCGTTGCAGAAAAAAGCCTGTATAATTTCATATTCCGGCAAAGGAAAAATAGAATATGAAGGTGGCGAGTATAAGGACGGCTGGGTGTTGGCAGGAGTAAAACATTTTGGAAATTTCACCATCGGAATAGATAATACTCCGCCATCCATTTCGCTGAATAATAAAGTGCAGGATAAAAATAATATTGATTTATCGAAAGCAAAAACAATTGGAATTACCTCGACAGATAACCTTTCGGGAATAAAAAAATACAGAGCAACAATAGATGGCAGGTGGGTGCTTTGTGAGTATGAACCTAAAAAGGAGTTATTATATTATACGTTTGACGGCAGCATAAAATCAGGTGAACATACTTTTAAAATTGAAGTAACGGATGATAAAAACAATACTTCCCGATTGACTTTTAAATTTAAAAGATAAGGCTGTTATTTGCTTTCACCAAGCCAAGGGAAGATGGACATAGACTTCTTCTTTCTCAAATTAAAACGCTCCACAGCATTTTGCTCAATATGTTCCATCGCTTCTTCCACCGAATCGGTATATAGCAGTAGTTTAGTATCTTCTTCGAGTATGGTGCCTGAAGATATCATTACTTCAAAATGCTCATTAAGTTTTGTATGAAAGTTTTTATCCATTAGTACAACAGGAAACCGTTTGATGAAATTTGTCTGTATTAAAGTTAACGCTTCAAAGAATTCATCAAGTGTGCCAAAGCCGCCAGGCATCACCACAAAAGCATAGGAGTATTTTGATAATAAAACTTTACGAACAAAGAAGTAACGGATAGTAACCCATTTATCCAGATAGCTGTTATGTTTCTGCTCCTGTGGCAACTTAATATTACAACCTACTGATTTACCTCCCGCTTCCTTTGCCCCTCTGTTGACAGCTTCCATTATGCCGGGGCCTCCGCCGGTCATCACTGTAAAGCCAAGGTCTGCCAATCCTGCACCTATTTTGCGTGCCAGTTCATAGCTCGGATGTCCTTCTTTAAATCGGGCAGAACCAAACACAGTTACGCAGGGACCAACAAAGTGCAGCGCACGAAATCCTTTTATAAATTCTAATAATACTTTAATTACAAATAATGAATCTTTGAACCTTGATTGAGGACCTGCCAAAAAAGACTTTTCTTCTAAATGATGTTGATGTTGTAAATTATCTTCAGGCAGTTTTTCTGATTCCATAATGGTTTCAAAATTACTATTAATATTCGTATGCTATAATTTAGTGTAAGCAGGAATATTGGAATAGTGAAGAATGATTAATTTGGTTAGTAATTAAACGAAAAGAAATTTAATGATAATTTATATTGGGGGAAATATTAGAAGTTTTATCGTGAGAGGAATTTTATAATAAAGTTTCGAAGGGGAATAATTTTCCTTGTGAGAAACATTAGGGGTGATGATAGCAACAATAGTTTTGTAGGTAGAAAGAGCGAGGGCTACTCACCAATATTATCCTGTAGATGTGATGCTTCTTCGGTTTTCACGGAATTGGAAACAAGGTTATTAATAATAGAAATTTCTTCGTGAGTTAAATTTCGCCATTTCCCATTTGCTATTCCATCCAGTTTTATATTCATAATCCGAATACGTTTTAGCTTGGTAACTTTATATTCAAGCAATTCGCACATTCTTCTAATCTGTCTGTTTAGCCCTTGAGTTAATATTATCCTGAACCTGTAGGTATCTAGCTGTTCAACAAAACATTTCTGTGTTACTGTTTCTAAAATCTCTATACCATTTCCCATTCTTTTTATAAAGTTTGGAGTAATAGGTTTATTCACTGTTACAATGTATTCCTTCTCATGATTATTACCGGCTCGTAATATTTTATTTACAATATCTCCATCATTAGTCAAAAATAATAAACCTTCCGAAGCCTTGTCTAGTCTGCCAATTGGGAATATCCGTTTAGGGTGATTTATAAAATCAATGATGTTGTCTTTGTCTTTCAGGTCGGTGGTGCTGGTGATGCCAACCGGTTTGTTGAAAGCAATATAAATGAATTCTTCTTTTTGTTTTAACGGTTTACCATCAATCAATACAATGTCTCCCTCACTTATTTTAGTACCCATTTCTGGCAGTTCACCGTTCACCGTTACTCGTTTCTGTTCAATAAGTTTATCAGCTTCCCTCCTCGAGCAGAAACCTGATTCACTGATATACTTATTTATTCGTGTTTGCATCGTTTCAAAACTACGAAAATTTAATTCAGCCAACAGCTTTAGTTTATCAAGTGAAATGAAAAATATCTATATATTAGAGTTTATGATTTGGAATTTTTAATTGCCTTACTTTAAAAATAGTAATTGAGATTAGATAGAAGAGAGAAACAACAGGGAATACATTCGGTATTTTCGCATTATTAGTGTCAAACAAAAGGAAATAGTTTGTTAATTTTAATTTGTTTTGTTGATAGACTAATTAAAGTTAAAAATAGAGTCTTTCTATACATCTATTGGTAATCTTGATTAATATTGCAGCATCAAACAAGAATTTAACTTAAACCTTAATCCAATTTGTTTGTTTGTAAAACAGCATGAAAAAGATTTTACTATCACTTATAATAATGACAACAGTAACTTCGTGTGCACAGAAACGCACTGAATACAACGCTGGCAAAACAAATTTACAAACTCAAATTAAATCAACTACTATGGATACAGCAACTTTTGGTGCAGGATGTTTTTGGTGCGTAGAAGCACAATTTCAATTATTGAATGGTGTACTGTCTGTAACATCAGGCTTTTCCGGAGGAACAGTAAAGAATCCAGCATATCGTGAAGTTTGTAATGGAACCACAGGCCATGCCGAAGTATGTCAGATTGTTTTCGACCCTTCAAAAATTTCTTATGACGAGATGCTTGCTGCTTTTTGGAAAACACATGACCCTACACAGCTTAACAGACAGGGTAATGATGTTGGTACACAATATCGGTCTGTTATTTTTTATCACAACGAAAAGCAAAAAGAACTAGCAGAGAAATATGAAAAGGAATTAAACGATTCGAAAGCATGGGACAAACCAATAGTTACCGAAATAAGTCCTTTCACTGTATTTTATAAAGCGGAGGATTACCATCAGGATTATTTTAAAGCCAATGGCGACCAGCCTTACTGCCATTATGTCATTCAACCAAAGGTTGAAAAGTTCAAACAGGTATTTAAAAATAAGCTGAAGAAATAATAGTGTTTGATGAGTGCAATTAATGTAATAGTGGTTGGGGGTGGGGCTGCAGGTTTTTTTGCAGCAATAAATTGTGCTCAAAACAATAAAAACGTTTCTGTTACTCTGCTCGAAAAATCAGGTAAGTTACTTTCAAAAGTTCGTGTTTCGGGTGGTGGACGTTGCAATGTTACAAATGCCTGCTTCGATAATAAATTGCTTGTTAAGAATTACCCTCGCGGAGAAAAAGAATTACATAATTTATTTAGTCGTTTTACTACTTCAGATACAATTAACTGGTTTGAAAAGCGCGGAGTAAAACTAAAAGCTGAAGAGGATGGAAGAATGTTTCCGGTAACAAATAATTCTGAAACTATTGTTAATTGTCTAATGCAGGAAGCAGAAACAGCAGGGGTGAAGATTAAAACCGGGGTGGATATTGAAGGAATAGTAAGGAATGGAGATATTTCATTTACATTAAAAATTGCAAGTGGCGGCACTTTTATATGTGATAAATTAATAATAGCAACAGGTGGAAATGCCAAAGAAACAGCATATGAATGGCTGCATAAATTAGGACATACAATAATAAAACCCGTTCCTTCTTTATTTACTTTTAATATCCCAAATAATCCGATAACACAATTGATGGGAGTTTCGGTGCCTCATGCAAAAGTAAGAATAGCGAATACCAAATTGGAAACTGAAGGCCCTTTGCTCATAACACATTGGGGAATGAGTGGCCCGGCAGTATTGAAAGCTTCCGCTTGGGGCGCGCGTGTACTTAGTGATTTGGATTATACTTTTATTGCTCTAATCAGTTGGCTTCCCAAGCATACAGAGGAAAAATTAAGGATAGAGTTTAATAATCAGCGCGAGGAGTATTCAGCAAAAACAATTATTAATAATTCACCTATTGAGTTGCCAAAGCGGCTGTGGGAATATTTAGTTGTAAAAGCAGGTATTTCAGAAATTACAAGGTGGGCAGACTTGCCAAAGAAGAACGCAAATATTTTAATCAACAGTTTAATTAACGATGAATATAAAGTACAGGGCAAAACTACTTTCAAAGAAGAATTTGTTACCTGCGGGGGTATTAATTTAAAAGAGGTCGATTTTGCCACTATGGAGAGCAAAGTAATAAGTGGCCTTTATTTTGCAGGGGAAATATTAAATATTGATGGAGTTACCGGAGGATTTAATTTTCAAAATGCGTGGAGTACAGCTTGGTTGGCAGCTAATTTAGAAACGAGAACGAAGAGTTAACATTTTACAATTATATTTTATCTATAATAATATTAAACAATGGCACATTTTAATACATTTGTGCATATTAAAACACCAACAAACGAATAAAACATTATAAATATGAATACATATATGATAGATATTAAGTTGCCGGAAGAAATGACAGAAGAGTTTCTTTCATTAATTCCGAAGCAACGTGCGTGCGTGGATAAATTAATGGATGTAGGGAAAATCCTTCAATACTCGCTATCATACAACCGCTCTCAGCTTTGGGTAATAATGATTGCAGCATCTAAGAAAAGTGTAAAAGATATTATTCTAACATTTCCACTTATTAAATTTATGCAACCTACAATTACGGAACTTGCTTTTCATAATAGCGTTTCAAATGATTTGCCTAAATTGATAATGAATTAATTGAAAGGAAAATGAAAACAGTATATCATAAAGCATCGGAGCGGGGGCATGCTAATCATGGATGGTTAAACGCTCATCATTCATTTAGTTTTGCAAATTATTACGACCCAAGCAAAGTTCATTTCGGTTTGCTGAGGGTATTAAATGATGATATAATTGCTCCGGGAATGGGCTTCGGTACGCATCCTCACGATAATATGGAAATCATTACAATTCCTCTTTCCGGTACCTTGGAACATAAGGATAGTATGGGAAATATAGGTGTCATTCGCCCTAATGAAATACAGGCAATGAGTGCAGGTTCTGGACTTATGCATTCCGAATATAATCATTCAAAAACAGAGGAAATAAACCTCTTGCAAATATGGGTTTTTCCTAAGGAAAGAAATATTACACCACGATATGACCAACGTGTATTCTCTGAGGAAGACAAGAATGGAAAATTTAAGACTATTGTAGCACCTGTTAAATCAGAGGAAATAATGTGGATAAATCAAGATGCATATTTTTCATTGGGTAAGTTTAAAGCGGGCACTACTGTTGATTATTCTGTTCAACACAAAGGCAATGGAAGTTACATCTTTATTATCAGCGGCGAAGTAAATATTTCAGGACAACTTCTTGGTAAAAGAGATGCACTTGGTGTTTGGGAGACAGAAAATTTCTCCATTAACGCGAATACAGACGCTGAAATTTTGGTGATTGATGTACCAATGAATTAATCAATTAGTATTCAATAAAAAGAGAGAGGGCGGTTGAATATCAAC
>CAIRRW010000062.1 GCA_903881065.1 uncultured Bacteroidota bacterium | reverse complement strand
ATAACCGTTACTTCGTCTTTAAATTTAGAAAACCCAATTTTGCCGTTTCTGTATTCCGTTTCTGCATTTTCTCACATATCAACAGCGCAATGTGCTAAAGTGTTTCTATTTTCTAATATCTTTTGAAAATCATTGAACCACTTTTTATTGTCATTATTAAATTGAGGGTAATTTTTATTTATAACATATCTCAATATCTTTCTTTTGCTGTCTAATGTTATTTTGTCGGTAGCAAGAACGCAGTTTATTAGTTCGTTCCTTTTGTTAGTCATACCGCAAAAGTATCTTGCTATTATTTCGTCAAGATGTTTCTCCAATAGTGCCGTTTGATTTATTATAGCCCCTCTTGCCATAGATGCTTCTTTCCATATTTGTTGATATGTTTCTTTGTCCATTCGCCAAATATACTACTCTTTTGGCTTAGGCTTTACTAAAATATCAATAGCATCCCGGCTGGCGCGAGCGTCTTTTCCGCTCGTGCCAATTATTAAGTGTCGTCCCGCCACTACACCAACCACCTAAACTTCATAAAGAACACTACACTTCCAACTGCGCCTGACCCCCGTGAAGTATCCTTTTTTTGCCATTGCCGCGCAGCGAAAAAATTAAAGAAAAAAAGATACCGCGTGAGGGCAGGGAGGAACTTGATGGAGGACAGGGAGGTGATTCGCCCAAATTATTGTGGTTGGATTTTAGTAAAAAGGGGTAATGAAATTATTAGTACTTTCGCATTCTTTAAAAATAAGGTGAGATAAATGAGTATTTACGATAAATACGAAGCGGTAATTGGGTTGGAGGTTCATGCGCAACTGGCTACTAAAAGCAAGGCTTATTCGAGCGATTCGACTGAGTTTGGTGTGTTGCCGAATACGAATGTGAGTGTGGTGTCGCTTGGGCATCCGGGTACTTTGCCGATGACGAATAAGCGTGTGATTGAGTTTGCGGTGCGGTTGGGATTGGCTTGCAAATGTACTATCCGTGAGGTGAATGAGTATGCGAGGAAGAATTATTTTTATGCTGATTTGCCGAAAGGGTATCAGATAACGCAGGATAAAACGCCTATTTGTACGGGTGGTTACATCACTATTAAAAATGGTGACGGCACCGAAAAAAATATAAATATTACGCGGATACATATGGAAGAGGATGCGGGAAAAAGCATACATGACATTGATCCGTTTGATACATTAATAGATTTAAACCGTGCAGGTGTGCCGCTTCTGGAGATTGTGAGTGAGCCTGAAATAAGGAGCGGAGATGAAGCATATCAATATTTGACGGAGGTAAGAAAGCTGGTACGTTATTTGGAAATATGCGACGGAAATATGGAGGAAGGGAGTATGAGGTGTGATGCAAATATTTCGGTGAGGCTGAAAGGTGCGAAAACATTCGGGACGAGGAATGAGGTGAAGAATATGAATTCGATACGGAATGTGCAGCGTGCGATTGAATATGAAGTGAAACGGCAGATTGAGGCAATTGAAAACGGGGAGGTGATAACGCAGGATACGAGAAGCTTTGATGCTGTGGCAGGTACTACTTTTATTATGCGAAGCAAGGAGCTGGCAAATGATTATCGTTATTTTCCGGAGCCTGATTTGCAGCCTGTGATTGTGTCGCAGGAGTATATTGAAAAAGTGAAATCGACGTTGCCGCCGCTGCCAAATGATTTGTTTAAGAAATATGTTTCGCTTGGATTGTCAACGTATGATGCAGGTGTGTTAACGGATTCGAAAGAGATTGCTTTATTTTTTGAAGAGATAATTGCTGAAACAAAAAATACTAAATCAGCTTCTAACTGGTTGACGGTGCAGGTGAAATCGTTTTTGAACGATAATGCTTTGCATATTTCAGATTTTAAAATTGCTCCGAAAAGAATAGCTGAACTGGTTGATTTTATTGATTCGGGGAAAGTAAGCCATACGATTGCTACTCAGAAAATATTTCCGAAGATGCTTGAAGAGCCAGCAAAATCAGCTAAAGAGATAGCAGAGGAAAATAACTGGATTCAGGAAAGTGACAGTGGTGCGTTGACGGAATTTGTGAAACAGGCGATTGCTAAATATCCTGAAAAAGTGGTTGAATATAAAAATGGAAAAGCATCGTTACTTGGTTTGTTTATGGGTGAAGTAATGAAATTATCGAAAGGGAAAGCTGACCCGAAAATAGCAACCGAATTAGTGAAACAGGAATTGGAAAAGTAAATCAACGAATAACGAATCTCAACGAATAACGAATTAGAAAAAGTGGAACAACGAATAACGAATCTTAACGAATAACGAATTTTAAAAAGTGGAACAACGAATAACGAATCTTAACGAATAACGAATTAGAAAAATAGAAAATGAAAATTAAAAACACATTATTATTATTGCCATTTATTTTGTTTATGGCTTGTACAAATTCGAACTCGGCAACTGCAGGATTTGAACTGAAAGGAAAACTTGGCAATTCACATGGAGAACATTTATATCTTGAACAATTGTCTCCAACAGGAATAAAGAAAATTGATTCAGTAACTGTGGATGGTAATGGAGAGTTTAAAATGAGCCCTGTGATAAAAGAAATTGGTTTTTTTAGATTAAGTATTGCTGAGAAAAACTTTGCTACATTTATTTTTAGTCCGAATGAAAAGGTTTCTGTAACAGGCATGGCGAATGATTTAGGGAATACGTATCAAGTGGATGGGTCAGTAGATTCGAAATTGTTCTGGGATGTGAATCAGGTGTCAGCAAAAAGTTATCGTCAGAGAGATTCGTTGCAAAAAATGTTTCAAGCATATGTGAATACTGAAAAAGATTCATCAAAAGTGGAGGCGATGAGTAAGAAGCTGGAAGCGCCTTACACGGCTTTGGTAAATTCGCATAATGAATACTTGAAAAACTTTATTGAGAAGAACTCTACTTCGTTTGCTTCGCTGGCTGCTATTCAACAATTGAAAGCTGAAGATTTTTTGTCAACGTATATAAAATTGGATGAAGCATTGTTT
>CAIRRW010000061.1 GCA_903881065.1 uncultured Bacteroidota bacterium | reverse complement strand
TACTTTCAAAACTAACAGTTGTTAGTATATATTATAGCATAAACGCCTCACTCAACAACCCAAGGGCAAAATACATGAGTTTTAATACAAGGCATTAAACTCTTGGTGGGTTTAGGCTGAATGCACGATAAAGAACGCCCATTGGCTACTGAAAGCGGAATAGAGCAATGCAGGAGTGCACCTCTACAGGAAATGAGTAGCCCGACTGGTGTGGTCATGGGGGGTGAATGTAGCAAGTTCACCCCTCTATCTTTGTAGCTGAAAGGCCGCCTATTTATTTACGCAGTCCTTGGAAAGTTTATGTAGTTTCGCCTTGTTCAAACACAGTCTTTAGCGATCTTTATTTTCATTTATTCACTGCCTTAGCCTTGCGAAAACCTTGCACATGGTCAAAGTAAGATGAATAAAAGCTTGATAATCAATGGTTTCATGCATAAGGGAAATCTGCCTTACAAGCAGAGGGTCACTGGTTCGAACCCAGTAGTTCCCACTACAAAAGAAGCTTTTCAAATTTTGAAAGGCTTCTTTGTTTTTATGCCATACTTTATTATTCGAAAGGAAAATCCCCTTTTTATCCTTAATTTTACCCAAGAAAAACGCCCCAATATTACTTTTAAGTTATATTGGGGCGTGAAACCTCTGGGTGGATGGTTTTTATTTTTAATCTATGGTTACTTTGTAGATGCAAGTTTGTAGCAGAAGGTTGCATGGGTATTAAAATAAAATTGTAGTAATGAATAATTTAGAATTATTCATATTATTCAGTACGAAATAATAGATAAAATGCAAATTGAAAAACGCTTCATTTCCTTATTAATACTAGCTAGTTGCCTTGCTACTACATCTTTTGATGTTGATGGCGAATGGAAATTAAAGAAGTATGAAAAGGGGGTTGCGGTTTATAATAGAGAAATCAACAGTTCATTAATAAAGGAGTTGAAGGCAGTTACTCAGATTAGAACCTCCTTGTCGAGTATCATTATGTTGTTAAATGACAGAGAAACGTATCCTCAATGGGTTTATAAATGTGGCAATTCGAAGGTGTTGAAGAAAATTAATGAGGCGGAGGGTATATATTACCAAACTGTGGTGGCTCCTTGGCCTGTTGATGGCCGAGATTTTGTTGTGGACGTAAAAGTAGTACAGGATCCGAAAACTAAAGTAGTAAAACAGTATTCAACTTGTATACCTCAATATATACCTGTTGTACCCGGGCATGTCAGGATTACTGAATTTGATGCTTTGTGGACACTTACTCCTTTAAAAAACGGGCTAGTGAACTGTGAATACCAGTTGCTGGTGAATCCGGGAGGCAATGTGCCGGCCTGGATAGTAAATATGGCTGCAATTGATGGGCCATTTGAAACTACTGTAAACTTGAGAGATTGGGTTTTAAAGGAAAAATACCAAAAAGCCAAATATCCTTTTATTGTAGAACCGGAATAGAATTAGTTCAAAGTTTAAAGTTTCAAAGTTTTTTGATTGGAAAAATAAATTATATTTGTGAACAATTATTTTTTATGGCCGACATTGTTTCTGACTCTTCCTCCAAAGCGACTCCTTCTGAAAAGATAATTGATGTTGAGAAAGCTATTGCCAGTAAAAGCCCACGACTGCTAGAGTTTCTACCTAAATTCATATTGAATTATGTTAAAAAAACGATTCATCAGGATGAGTTGAATGAAGCAAGTATGAGAAATAGTCATCGATTTGCGATGGGATTTGTGGATGCTGCCGTGGAAGAATTTGGGGTGAATGTAAAGATTATAGATGGGGAGAATATCCCAAAAACTGGTGGGGTGATATTGGCTGCAAATCATCCTTTGGGCGGATTGGATGGGATTGCTTTTATGTGGGCAGTAGGAAAATACAGGCAGGATATTCGGTTTTTTGTGAATGATTTATTGTTGCAACTAAAAAACTTTGCTCCATATTTTGTCCCAGTAAATAAACATGGAAAGAATTCGGGAGATTACAAGAAAAAATTTGAAGAAGTATATGCTTCGGATTGCTGTATTATGATATTTCCGGCAGGGTTGGTATCAAGAAGACAAAAGGGAAAGGTGATTGAGGATTTGGTTTGGAAGAAAAGTTTTATTACTAAGTCAATTCAGAATAAAAAGGACATTGTACCTGTATATATTGATGGCAGGAATTCGGATTTCTTTTACAACATGGCGTATTGGAGAAAAATGATAGGCATAAAAGCAAATATTGAAATGTTCTATTTGGTGGATGAGATGTATCAACAGAAAGGAAAAACACTTACTTTTACTTTTGGTGAACCGATAAAGTGGGAAACTTTTACAAAAGATAAGTCGGCAGAACATTGGGCGACTGTAGTAAGAAAAGAGGTTTATAGATTAGCCCTTCGACAGGCTCAGGATGACAGAAAAAGGGATTAGCTTTTAATTACACTTAATATGACTTTTGGAAATTAAAATAATGAATAGAAATAAATGCAGAAAATAATTGATCCAGTAGCGGTAAATATATTGGAAGCCGAGCTTTCGAAGGAACGTTTTGTGCGGGAAACCAATAATGGCGATAATGAAATTTATATTATTACTCAACATGATTCGCCGAATGTGATGCGTGAAATAGGGAGATTGCGTGAGGTTACTTTCCGTGCTTCGGGTGGTGGAACAGGTAAGGATATTGACATTGATGAATATGATATTGCAGATGCGCCTTATAAACAGTTGATAGTTTGGAGCCCGGCGGATAAGGAAATAGTAGGTGGATACCGATATATTAAATGCGGTGATGCGCCCATTGGAAAGGATGGTGTGGTGGAGCTGGCTACTACGGATTATTTTAATTTCTCCGAAAAATTTGTGAAAGAATACGTGCCTTATACTATTGAATTGGGACGTTCGTTTGTTCAACCTAGATTTCAGCCTTCGGTGGATAATAGGAAAGGGTTGTTTTCATTGGATAATCTTTGGGACGGCTTGGGAGCAATAGTGGTTGAGAATACGGACATAAAATATTTTTATGGGAAGGTAACGATGTACACGCATTTTAACTTGGAGGCGAGGGATATGATTATTGCTTTTATGCAATATTATTTCCCTGATGAGGATAATTTGGTTTACCCAAAAACGCCTGTGCCGCTGAAAACGGATGTTTCGATATTTTTAAATGCCATTGAAGGATTGAGTTATAAGGAAGGACATCGTATTTTGAGCCAGAATGTACGTGCTTTGGGTGAAAATGTGCCTCCGCTGGTGAATGCGTATATGAATCTTTCTTCGACCATGAAAATGTTTGGCACTGCGCCTAATAATCATTTTGGAGATGTAGAGGAAACAGGAATAATGGTAACTATTGCGGATATTTATGAAACGAAAAAAGAACGGCATGTGGGGACGTATCATAAAAAATAGTTTCTTTTCCCGAAAAAACTAGTTGCTATTTAATAAATTGCATTTACAATTTCTCAAAAAGCAATTACAACTTTACAAATTCTATTTACAATTGCTTAAATTGTAAATGCTATTTGAAGATTTGCAACTGCAATATTCAAAATTGTATATGTAATAAGTGAAATAGCATTTGCAATAAAGGGAATTGCAAAAGCAATTTTGGTTACTGCAAACAATATATTTGCTTAAATATCAATAAATTAGTGAATAATTGGCAATTTCTAACCTCTGCAATCACTAAAAATCCACAACACCAACCTCTATAATTCAATCTAAATAAAACTTTACTGACGAGTTTGCGACTGTTTATTAGTAATTTCGCCGAAAATTAAATAAAAAAAGATGGAGATTAAGACTGCGCAATTTGTGATGAGTAATACGGATGTGGCGAAATGCCCGAAGCCGGATATGCCTGAATATGCTTTTATAGGGAGAAGTAATGTGGGGAAATCGTCGCTTATTAATATGCTTTGCCAACGGAATAATATGGCGAAAACTTCGGGGAAACCGGGGAAAACGCAGTTAATTAATCATTTTATTATAAATGGAAACTGGTATCTGGTGGATTTGCCTGGGTATGGTTATGCTCAGGTGTCGAAGGACAAGAAGGAAGTGTGGGCGAAGTTTCTGCAGGATTATATTTTGGAACGCCGAAATTTGATGTGTATGATGGTGCTGCTGGATTCGAGGATTCCGATGCAGAAAATTGATTTGGAATTTATGAACTGGCTGGGTGAAAACGGGATTCCGTTTGTGATGGTATTTACTAAGATTGATAAGCTGTCGAAAAAGCAGTTTGCTGATAATATTGCCAAATATAAAGAAGATATGGGTGCACATTGGGACGAATTGCCTCAGGTGTTTTATACGTCGGCAGAAAAAAAGACGGGACGTGATGAGATTCTGGAGTTTATTGGGAAAAGTAATAAGCTGTTTAAGAAGGCATAAATTTGGTCTGATTGGAACGCTGATGACGCGGATTTTTTATGATTAAAAATGATTTTTCTTTTTGATTTTGGTTATGATTTTTGCCTTCGGCAATTAAGATTAAGGTTTTATAAAGAGAAAATAATTACCAACATAGCATCTATCCTTATTTACAAATTCATTCCGTTTTATATAAAATGTTTTAGGATTTGACAAAGAATCTTATATTTGCACCCCCAAATAAAAAAGGCGGGAAATTTTATAACAAAAAAAGTAGTTAAAACAATAACAAAATAAAATATGAGTGTTTTAGAAAGATTACGTAAGCGTTCGGGATTATTAGTAGCA
This sequence comes from uncultured Bacteroidota bacterium, assembly GCA_903881065.1. Taxonomy (GTDB): domain Bacteria; phylum Bacteroidota; class Bacteroidia; order 2-12-FULL-35-15; family 2-12-FULL-35-15; genus 2-12-FULL-35-15. The sequence continues at coordinate 8,166 of CAIRRW010000061.1, read as the reverse complement.
ATAGTAGGTTTGGCCTTATTGGCATTTGTACTTACGGGATTATTTGAGAGAGGTTCGTCGGTATTTGGAGGTTCGGAAAGAGCTGTAGGTACCATAGCAGGCAAGTCGATTGACTATAATGCTTTTAATGCTAAAGTTCAGGATGCATTGGAAAATCAAAAGAAAAACAGTCAGAAATCTACATTAACTGCTGAAGAAACTGACCAGACTATTCAACAGATTTGGAATCAGACTATCAACGAAGAGGTGATGAATAAAGAATATGAGAAAGTAGGCATTGCTATTTCCGATGAAGAATTATATGATTTGATGGTTGATCATCCACACTCGGCATTGGTGCGTAACTTAAGCGACCAACAAGGGAAAGTATCACAAATGTTTGCTGATCCTCAAACTGGTCAGGTGAGTCCTCAGAAAATCAGAGAATTTACAAAGAAGATGACTGACGACCAAGAATCACAATGGTCAAAATTGGAAGAATATATTAAACAAGTGCGCATTGTAGAGAAATACAATAATATAATTAAGAAAGGATTGTATACGCCTACTGCTTTCGCGAAACGTGAATATATTGCTCAAAATACAAATGCAAGTATTAAATATGTAATTAAAAATTACAAAACCGTTGTTGACAGTACTATTAAAGTATCAGACGGAGATTTGGACAAATATTACAAAGCTCATCAAAATGAATTTAAACAAGAAGCTTCGCGCAAAATTGAATATGTAGCATTTGATATATTGCCAACACAAGATGATTTTGATGATGCTAAAAAAGCATTACAAAAAGTAGCTGAAGAATTTAAAACAAAGAAAGCAATTGAAGATTCAGCATTTGTAATTGGAGAGTCGGAATCAAGAAGTTTCGATATGACTTTTCATACTAAAGGTACATTGTCGCCAATGATTGATACAACCATGTTCAACTCGGAAGTAGGAACTGTAGTAGGTCCGTATTTGGAAAACGGCAGTTATAAAATTTCAAAATTGGAAGCAACAAAAACATCTGCAGATTCGGCACATGTTCGTCATATATTAATTGCTTATAAAGGAGCAGCTCAGGCACCACCGACTTGTACACGTACAAAAGAACAAGCAAAAAAGATGGCTGATAGTTTGATGAATATCTTGAAAAATAAAAAGGGAGATTTCAAGGATTACGTGATGAAATTCTCTGATGATTTGGGAGGTAAAAATGCTCAGGCAGATCCCAAAAATCCAAAGAAATTTGTGATGGGAAAAGATGGTGATTATGGCTGGGTGAATCCGAAAAGTCAATTTGTGGAGCCATTTAAAAATGCAGGCTTGGATGGTAAGAAAGGTGATTTTGTGGTAGCAGAAGCACAGTTTGGTTACCATTTAATTGAAGTACTTGATACAAAAGGTAAAATGCCGAAAGTACAAGTATCAACAATAGACAGCAAAGTGAATCCTAGTAATAAAACAATGCAGGGTGTATTTGTGAAAGCAAGTGAATTTGCAGGGAAAAATACTACCAATGATTTGTTTCAGAAAGCAGTGATTGACCAGAAACTTAATAAACGTATTGCTGATAATATCAAAGAAAATGATAAAACTATTTCAGGTATCGAATCTCCACGTGCTTTGGTAAGATGGGTGTATGAAAATAAAAAAGGAACAGTATCTGAGCCACAGGAATACGGTGATAAATTTGTTGTTGCATCGATTACAGAAGTAAGAGAGAAAGGCATTGCACCACTTGAACAAGTGAAAGATGATGTAACTTCTAAAGTAATTAAAGAGAAAAAAGCCGAGCAGTTTGCTGATGAATTCACAACTGCAATGGCTGGTGGAGCAACGATAGATGCAATAGCAGCAAAAATGAAATTACAAGTGGAGCAAGCCCCAAGTGTTAACTTTGCTACTACTACAATTCCGGGTTCATCTAACGAGCCAACTTTGACTGGTACTATTGCTGCAATGAAAGCAAAAACATTAAGTAAACCATTGACAGGTAAAGAAGGTGTGATAGTTGCATATGTGGATACAAAAACTGATGCTCCTGCCCAGAAAGATTATAAAGCACAACAGACACAACAGGTTCAACAAATTGCTTCACGTGTGGATTATGAAGTGTATGATGCATTGAAAAAGAATGCAAATGTGGAGGAACATTTGGTGAGATTCTATTAGGAAAAAGTCATTATTAAACAAAAAATCCCTGCAATAATCATTGCAGGGATTTTTTGTTTTAGGTTATTCTTTGCTAAGCTTGTTTTACAGGGAATTTTTTATTCTTCCATTCCTTAACCTTCGCATTTATTTGTTTACGGAAAAAGAAATAGGCACCAGTCATTAAAACCAGATAAGGTATCAGCATTAAATAAATAATACCAGTATTTAAGTTGGTGCCAATTGAACCGCCTCCCGACTTTAAATCACTCTCTACCGATGTGCGACACATGGCGCATTGAGCAAAAGAATTGACATTATTTATGGCAACAAAAGCTATGAACGAAATAGAGAATATGATTTTTCTGGTAGTCATTATTTTATGCGAAATAACAATTAAAATGTATAATATGGAGAAATCATCCGATAAACCACAACTCCTGTAATGGTAACATATAACCAGATAGGAAAACTCCAACGAGTTAATTTTCTATGTTTGCTGATGTACAAATTACCACCCTCTTGCTGTGTTTTAAGGCCATAATAAAACGATAATAATATGAGTGGCAATACTACTGCTGCCAATATTATATGTGAAATAAGGATGGCTAAATATAATGGACGTAATGAATTATCCATTGGAAATGTTGTCTCCTTTGCCATCCAATGGTATATAATATATGAAACCAGAAATGCTGATGAAAGACAAAAGGTTATAATGTTTAGTTTTTTATGAATTGCGATTAGATTCTGCCTTACCATATATAATGACAATAATAAAAGTAAACTGCAAATTCCATTAAGCATTGCATTCAGCTTTGGTAAACGGAAAACGAAGTCAGGAATAACATCAGGAACTGGCAATATTTTTTTGTTTAAAATTATTACAGCAATAAATACGAAGATGGAAACACCTAGTATTATTCGGAAAACTAATTTGTCGTTCATATTATTTTTTCTTTTTTTCGTTTTCAATTATGTAATATTCTGCAAGTAGAACTTTAATGTCATCCAATAAATTATTTACTTCTTTAATATTGGAGCCGTCATAAAACCCACGGATGTGTTTTTCCTTATCTATCAATACCAGTCGTTCATTATGAATTAAGGAATCATTTGGTTTTCCATTTGGCTTAGAAGTAAATAACATATAATTATCCTTAGCTAAATCAGCCAATTGTTTTTTATCACCTGTAACAAAGTTCCACATTTTGCAATCGGAATGTACTAGAGTCGAGAACTTTTTTAATTGGGAAACAGAATCCTGTTCAGGTTTCATGGTATGCGAAAGTATTTTGACATTATCGCTTATGTACATAAATTTTTCCTGAACACGCAATAATTCAGTAGTTATTTTCTGACAAACAATGGAATTACAATCTGAAAAGAAATAAGAAGCAACATAAATTTTATGGTCAAAAGTATTGTTGGTAATTGTTTCTCCATCCTGATTAATAAGTTTGAAGGGAGCAATAGTTTGGTATATAGTGTCCTTCACATTGGGAGCTAATTTTTTTTCACCATAAAATTGAAGATGGATAAAATGAGTTTTACCTGTGCTAAGGATTACATAAAGTACTGAAGGAAATGTCAGTAAAAATAGAAGGATAATTATTTTCTTTGCCACTGGTTGTTTTTAAGGAGGCGCAAAAATACAAACAATAGTAGTTGATAAGTTGTTTTGTGATGGAATAAAATCAAATTGATTTTGTAGGTAGTATTGAGTTCAACGAAAGTTTATTTTTGGATATTGTATTAATTACTAAATTTGCGCTTGTTAACATAAAAACTATATACTAAAATATGAGACGAACATTGTTCACATTTATGATTTGCTTAACAAGCATTATTTCATTAACATTTAATTCATGTAAAAAAGAAACACCAGATACTGAAACACAATCGTCCGTAGATAATACAATATGTGAAAGCGAATTTAACAGCAGAATTCAGTTAGTAAATTTTTTGGCAAGAAATACATATAAAATAAAAAGTGTTCAAACCGCTGGTCCTACAATTACTACTGATACTATTAATAGAATAATTACAATTGATTACGGCACTTCAGGCATTGCAGATACTATGAATGGAGATAGCCGTCTACGAAAAGGAGTAATAAAAGCAACATTTGATGCTTTATGGCATACTTCTAATGCGGCAGCCAAAGTACAATTAATTGGTTATGCTGTTTCTAACGACGGTGGATCATCTTATTTAACTTATTCCGCAGACAGTATCTCAATTAAACACAACGACTCAATTTCATTTACTTACTCAATTATTGGTGGTAAATGCGTTTCAACTAATTATTCTTTAATTTGGAGTGCTTCCCAAAGTGTAACTCAAACAGGAGGGTACTCAACATTAACCAATGTTAATGATGATGTTTACTCAACTTCTGGTAGTTCATCCGGTACTGATAGAAATGGATTGACATACACAGTAAATATTAAGTCACCATTAGTAAAAAGGACTTCGTGTGCATGGATTGAATCAGGAAGTTTCGATTTAACTCCGGCTGGATTAAGTGTAAGAGCTGTGGATTTTGGCAATGGAATATGTGATAATAAGGTTTCGCTTGTGATAAATGGAAATACTTTCACCTTTAGCCTAAATTAATTAATTGTTAAAAAACAGTTTTTAAGTTAAACTTATTTATATATTTGCTGAATTAAATACTAGAGTTAATCGTTTTTGAAGAATCTAATTAGGGTATTATGATGTTAAACATATATGATTTCTACGATAAAATGGAGCGTAATAATATTATGCTTTCTTTTAAAGGTGATATCACTTCTGAATTACTTACATCAGTTCTTCAAATAATGGAATCTAAATTGGATAATCTCCAAGAAGAACCTAAAATAAAAAAGAAAGTCTATAACGTTCTAGTTGAATGTTTGCAAAACCTTTATCATCATTTGGATGAAGTATCTACTGATCAGGATGAGAAGATACGTTCAGCAATTTTTATGATTGGTAAGATAGAAAGCCAGTATAATATTATTACAGGAAATTATATAAAAAATTCAAGTATCGAAGCATTAAAAAAGCGTTTGGAAGACATTAACTTACTTTCAAAGGAAGAATTAAAGGAATACTATAAATTAGTTCTTAGTAATGGGGAAATGTCATCAAAAGGTGGAGGTGGATTAGGAATGATTGATATAGCTCGTAAAACAGGACAAAAACTAAACTTCAATTTTTCTCCAGTTGATGATAAATATTCTTTTTTTAGCTTAAATATTAAAATATCTCAATAAAAACACAAAAAAATTATGGAAAAAATATCAATAGAAGGAACACCAAAAACTCCAACCATTACCTTTGACACAGGTAAAGGTTTTTTAGAAATTAAAGGGCGTTCTATTCCAGAAAACTCAATTGAGTTTTATAAACCATTGGTAGATTGGCTGGAGAAGTATTCAACAAAACCGCAAAGTATTACTAACGTAAATATTCAGTTGGAATATTTTAATACAAGTTCATCAAAATGTATTCTTGATGTTTTCAAAAAATTAGAAGCTATAAATAAAGGAGGAAGTCAAGTAACCATTAATTGGTACTACGAAGAGGATGATGAAGATATGTTAGAAGCAGGCGAAGATTATCAGGCAATTATCAACGTTCCATTCAAAATGGTGCAAGTAGCAGAATAAAGAATTTAAAATTTTTCAAAAAGAAGGGCGAGTCATAATTATGATTCGCCCTTCTTTTTTTGATTAACATTTCACTTTGAAAAATAGTGGTTATAAATCAATACGAGACCGAAAATTATTAGGATAATTCCAGTAATAAAATTTACCAAGGTCATTAGTTTATCAGTTAAGAAATGTTTTATTTTATCCGCAAGATAAACTTTTGAAAGTTCGACTAACAAAACGGCACCTAATACAATTGAAAAGAAAATAATCATCTTAATAAAAGAATAATCCAGTGATTTACTTACTGCGGTTACATTACCTAACCATAAGAACCAAACTGTTGGATTAAAGATATTTAAAACAAATCCTTTTAGTAGAAGTACAGATGGGTGTGGTGCCTGATATTCAATATCCATTGATTCAACTGATTTCGAGACATGTTTTTTGAAATAAAATGCTCCAAAAACAATAAGAATAATTCCTCCTATTATTGCGGAAAATGTTTTTGCTTTTTCATCTTGTAAAAGGTTTACTGCTCCAAAGTGCACAAACAAACAAATCATCACACAAAGAAAAAAATCACTTGAAACGATACCTATAGCAAGTAATGAACCTGGTTTGTAACCATGTTTTATTCCCATATTGATCAATGAAAAAAAAGCCGGCCCAAAAGAAAAGGTCAGAAGAAGAATAATTATTAAACCCTGATATATCAGACTAAACATTTAGATCATTTTTAGTTTCATTTAAATACTCTTGCCAATCTGTTAGTTTTTTATTTTTTAATACTCGAGGGAACTTAAATGCCGCACCAATTTTACCTATTTTATGCATATAATCATAAAATACATTTGCGGGCATCACCTCCACAATCACTTCTTTTAATGCGGCACTTCTTTCTACACGATAATCATCATTTAAGTCTTTTAATATTTCATCAAGCCGTTTACGCAATATTGACTTATCTACTTTGTCGTCCGTACCAATGTACCAGTGATGAGCAAATAATGTATCATAATTTACTCCGGCAACAGTGAATTCTTTAATATTAATATTAAGTTCTGAGGATACCAGTTCAATTGCACGATTCATATTATCCTGAGATAAATGTTCACCACATAAACTCAAGAAATGTTTTGTACGTCCGGTAATGATTATTTCATATCGTGACAAATCAGTAAATTTAATTACATCACCAATCAGATAACGCCATGCCCCAGAACAGTTGGACAACAGCAAAGCATACTCAACACCTTCCTGAACATTGCCAATATGAAAGGTTTCAGGATACTCGATTATTGTACCTTCAGTATCGAAATTTTTCTCATTGAAAGGAACAAATTCAAAGAATATTCCATTGTCAAGCACCATTCTGCAGGAGTCCGTTCCTTGTCTATCCTGATATGCAATGAAACCCTCAGAAGCGAGGTAGGTGTCAAAAAACATTATTGGTTTTCCAAGAAGTTTCTCGAAGCCTTTTTTATAAGGAGCTATCGAAACTCCACCATGAACATAGAGAGCTAAATTTGGCCATATTTCGTGAATGTTTTTTACTTTATATTCTGCAATAATTTTTTCAAATAAAATTTGTACCCAAGCAGGAACACCAACAATAATACCTATATCCCAATTTCTGGCACTCTTAACAATTTCTTCTAGTTTTGTATCCCAATCTCTTTCCTTTGAAATTCTTTTTCCGGGTTTATAAAAATGCTGGAAATAAAATGGAATGTTTTTTACTTGTATTCCACTTAAATCTCCTTCAAAATAAGTTCCATTATAGTTTAAATGGCTGCTGCCACCAAGCATTAAAATTCCTTTCTGAAAATGTTCATTAGGTAAATCAAATTGCCCTTGTCTAATAATCTGACGGATGTTAGATTTTTTTATCGCTCTCAACATATCCATTGTTACCGGGATATGTTTACTAGATGCTTCTGAAGTACCCGAACTCAATGCGAAATACTTTACCTTGCCAGGCCAGCAAACAAACGCCTCGCCATGTAAAGAGCGATACCACCACTTTTTAAACATAGCATTGTAGTCGTGAGTTCGCACTGTGTTTTGAAATGCGGTCACCACATCTTTTTCATTAACTAACTTTGAAAAGTTATAATGCTCGCCAAATGCAGTAAACTCAGCTTTAGAAAGTAGTTTTCTTAAAACTTTTACTTGCTGCCTGTAGCCATTTACTTTTCTAATCTTAGGAATTTTCTCCCTGATTTCAAAAGTTCGTTTTAATATGGTACCTAATATTGCCATTTAAATTTAACTGTTTTACAACAATGATTTTAAAGTTAGAAACAAAAAGCGACACTGAATTTTATCGGGTCGCTTTTTTTTTTGTTATTATTAATTTAAATTATAATCAAAAAAATTTTTAAACTTT
>CAIRRW010000060.1 GCA_903881065.1 uncultured Bacteroidota bacterium | reverse complement strand
TGCACTCCCATTTCAAGAACGGTTAAGCACATGCAAAGAACCATGCTTAAATCTAAGTTGCACCGCGTGCATTATTAACGCCCATAAAAAACATCAGGATAAATGTTACCAAAATAAATCCAATGATAATTGTATTTATCAAATCATGCAGCGTAGTTCTTGTTTTTTCTGATTGATCTCCAGTAACAGTAACCGTTAGGTTAGAAGGAAGTTCTTTTGTTTCCTGCATTTGCTTTATAGTCGCAATTATTTTATCCGAAGCTTCAATCAAATTTTCTCCCGAACGTTTTACAATATTTAATGTAATTACATTTTTCCCTGCTAGTCGTGCATAACTTTCCTGCTCGTGAGTTGCATCAACAACATCTGCAATGTCTTTCAAATAAAGCTTTGCGTTTGTAGGAGAATTAATAACAAGATTTTTTATTTCCTCAACAGATTTAAATTCTGCTTTCACTGTAAGGTTTCTTTTCATGCCGTCCATTGGCACCAAGCCTCCTGACATATTTAAATTTTCAGAACCAATCGCACGTTGAATATCACCCAAAGTTAGTGTAGCAGCCTGCAATTTATACATATCAACATTTACTTGAATCTCGCGTTCTAAGCCGCCAACCATAACTACTTTGGAAATTTGTTTCATCGATTCAATCTTATCTTTTAATGCATCTCCATACACTTTAAGTTTGTTCAAATCAATATTTCCTGCAAGGTTTACATACATAATCGGCATGTCGGAAAAGGCAACTTCCAATACATTAGGTTGTGCTGTTAAATCTTTCGGCAAGTCCGTTGCGGCTTTATCCACTGCATCTTTCACCTTTTGTTTTGCAACAGCAACATTTACATCGGTATTAAATTCAACCATAATTACAGAGACATCCTGCAAAGAATTTGAGTTTAATTTTTTAACACCCGAAATAGATTTCAATTGCTTCTCTATTGGCTTTGTTACCAGGTTTTCAATATTGGTAGGTGAATTGCCAAAGTAAACAGTATTTACATAAATTGTTGGAATAACAATGTCAGGGAAACTTTCTTTTGGAAGTGAGTTGTATGACATTACCCCTGCAAAGCAAAGGATAATAGTAAACACATAAATACTTATTTTATTATCTATCGCCCAGCTCGACGGTTTAAATTCTCTTATCTTCATATCTTAATTTTATTTTTTTCCGTCGAACACAACGTGTATCTCAGGATTGTAAATTATTAATTCAGTGTGATTACTTTTGGCCTATTACTTTTTGTAAACAATAGCTGCACCATCTGTTACTACATCATATCCGGCAACAACTAATGCATCACCTTCTTTCAAACCATTTGTAATTTCAGCCTGTCCGCCATATTCCTTTCCTAATGTTACCAGATGTTTTTTAGCATTATTTCCTTCGGCAACATATACAAATGATAAATTATTTTCATCTTTCTGAATTGTTTTTACAGGAACTTTAATCACCGGTGTTGCCGATTGATAATCGTTTATGTTCAAGCGGGCAGCCATATTTGGATGGTATTCTTTTTTATCATCCAACAAAACTTCCACAGAAAACGAACGTGTATTTGTATTAATTGAACGCGAAACAAAATTTACTTTTGTTATTAATGAATCATTGGTATCAGGAAAGCGAACAATAACTTCGCTGCCACTTTTAATTTTTGAAGCATAACTTTCTGCAACATCCGCCTTCACTTTCAAATTCGAATAATTAATAACACGTATCGAAGGCATCCCTGGAGCTGTCATTTGTCCAAGCTTAATATCAACGGCATCAACAGTACCACTTATTGGAGAAATAATTTTTGACATACGCAATTGTTCCTGTAAGGTTGCCAACTTTTTTTCCATGCTTTCCTTGTTTGTTTTGGCCTGTAAAAACTGAACTTCAGTTCCTATCTTTTGCTCCCAAAGATTTTTTTGTTTATCAAATATCTGATTAACCAAATCAGCATTCGTTTGCAAATCCGATAACTGTTGATTAATAGCACGTGCATCAGTCTCTGCAAGCACATCCCCTTTATTTACTTTGTCACCCACTTTCACATTTATTTTTGTGATTGTTCCCGGCATTTCAGAGCTTATACTTACATTTTCATCAGCGTCAACTCTTCCCAATATGTCAATATAGTTTTTGAATGTTTCAGCTTTCAAGGTGGATACAGCCACAGCAATTCCGCTCTGTACAGAATCCTTCGCATTTATTTCCGCTTCCAATACTGCAATTTTTGTTTTGATTTCTGCTTCTTGTTTTTTAAGTGCATCAAGCTCTGCCTTTTTATCTGTTGGCTTTGAACATGATGCTAATATTGAGATTGTTCCTAATACTAAAATTATTTTTTTCATATTTTATTGAATTGATTTATTAAAAATGATTTAGGTTATTATAATTTATTTGTCTGCTATTTTAAATTTCCGGTTGCTTTATCATAATCCAATTTGGCTACTATTGCATCATATAAGGCATTATAATAATTTGTCTGTGCTTCTTTCAATGCAGTTTCTGCTGTTACAATTTCCAAATTACTTCCAACACCCTGGTCATATTTCTTTTTTGAAACACTCACAACATCTTCCGCAAGTGTGATATTCTTCTTTTGATTTTCAAGTGAAGCAGCAGCATTGGTAAGGTTTGCAGATGAAGAAGCTAAATCCAAATCAATGCTCTTTTTAATAAAATCCATATTGTTTTGAGCTTTTTGCAGAGAAAGTTTTCTTTCTTGCATTTTATAGTTGCGCTGAAGTCCCGTGAATATTGGCAACTTAATAGTCCCTCCTATTAATGCTGTAGGGTACCATGGTCTATAAGTATCAAATATTGTAAAATCATTTCTGTAGGCATTACCAGTTAAATTGGCATATAGAAACGCTGTTGGAAGGAAGGATAATCGTTGACGTTTTAAATCTAGTAATGCTAATTTCTCCTGAGTTTCAAAAATTCCATATTCAACTCTCTTGGAATAATCGAATTTATCTGACTGGATAAGCGGAGCAATATCTAATTTAACGTCTTCCAACTTATCTGTCAATGTCAGGTCTGTATTCACATCCATTCCCATCTGATATTTTAAAAGATATGTTCCAACTGTTAATAAGCGTTTTATTTTATCCTGTTCAATTAATAAATTATTATAAGTTACTGTTATTCTTTGGTAGTCAATTTTCTCTACAAATCCATTATCCATTAATGCTTTTGTGTCATCCATTGTCTTTTTAACTCGCGTAATATTAGCGTCCATTAGTTTTTCGCGCTCATTACTTATTAGTACCATATAATATGCTTTACTAACAGTAGATGTTGTTTCAATCTTGCTTCGCTGTAAGTTTCTTGAAGATATCTCAATAAATACTTTTGCAGCTTTCAGTCCGAGTATATAATCAGAACTAAATAATAACTGGTTGGCATCAAATCCGGCAGCACCTTGATATTGTGTTCCAAATTTTACAGGAACTCCATCACCGGAAGGTAAAGGTGCTCGGGGTGTTAGACCAAATGCATATTGATTTATTTGATAAACGGAAGGGCTGATAAAATCAGGCAAAACCTGAGTAGGAATTTCTTCGAAATCCTTTAAATCAAAACTTGTATTAATTTGAGGAAGGCCCATTCCTCTGATTTCTTTCACGTTTTTTCTTGCTATTTCATCATCTAACGCTGCATTTTTGATATCATTTTGATTTTGCATAGCATATTCTACAGCTTGTTTTACTGAAAACGAAAAGTTGTTTTTCGCTTGCCCGAAACTATTTAAGGTTATTATTATCAACCCGATTATTCCAATTGTTTTCTTCATATTTTATTGTGGTTAAGTTGTTCGTTTTTAGAATCAGTATTATTATTCATCCTCAGTTACTTCTTTATACTTGTTAAATAACTTATGGCCCTTTATTGTACATATTCCAAGTAAAAAATGATCTAATAAAGTAACCTGTACGTCTACCATTTTAAATTTATCGGGAGGAAAAATATCTGGATTAAAACCCATTTCAATTTGTTCAATCCTCAACTTTGCAAGAATTTTAGCATTCACATCTGTTCGCACCAACCCTTCTTTTATACCTCTTTTAATAGATTGCTCCACCATTTTTGCCATGCAGTCTTCTTTGAAACTTTTGAATTTATTCCATGCTCCGGGATGATATTTCTGTAAATCGTAAAATATATTTGGATTTACTTTAGCAAACATTTTACCCATGTGTTTCATCAAATTCATTACCTCTTCTATTACATTTGCTGCGCCATCATGTATTTCGTTAAATTCATTTTCATCCTTTTTCAAACTATTTGACAAAAGTGTTTCTACTAATTCATTTTTATCTGCGAAGGAATGATAAATCGTTTTTTTTGATATTGCTAGGTGTTTTGCAATATCGTCCATTGTTATGCTCTTTATTCCGTACTTAAAAAACAGTTCCTGAGCGCCCAATAAAATCCTATCCTTAATTTCCATTTTTTATAGCTTTTAATTTCGGGGTGCAAAACTATGGAAACAAATTTAATTCCCAAAGTTTCCATCGTGTTAAAATTTGCTAAAACAAATGGAATGTTCCCAACTCGCCTGAGAGAAGTAAAATGGAGTTATTTCAAAATTGAAAAGATACCATACCTATAAAAACAAGTATGCCCTTCCGTGTTTGCAAAGATAGAAACCTCAATAGAATAGGGGGTTTCATTTTACAAGGTCTGTACTTCTCCGAAAGTTATGTGTACTTCTTGTTAAAGGTTGCCAATAGTATGGAAAGTTTTGCCAATAGTACTGCAAGTTATACCAACTTCACCGTCAAAGGCTCGGACTTCTCGCCAAGGCATGCCAATAACTTTCTAAAGGGTTCGAATAACTTTGGAAGTTATGCCAACATCTCGTCAAACTATTCGTATAGCTTGATACAAAGTGTCGACAACTCGCCAGATTATTGGCATAACTTCTCAAGCTTACCATTGAACTTGAGAAGAAGTACGCATAACTTTCGGAGAAGTACAGACCTTGTGAGAAGAAACGCGGTGAGTTTTGGAGGAAGAAATCACTCGTTTTATAAAGATAAAGATAGTTGGAAGAATTTCCCTTTTAGGAATGATAAAAGTAAGGAAAGGAGGAAAACATTGTTTAATCATTTACTGAAAGTTCTACCCTTTTAAAAGATAGAGCCTTTATCCTTCCCCCTCATCAAAATCCAGTTTGGCATCCCCGAGTTCAAGTGCTTTTACTGCTTGTATGGCATTACCGGCAATGCCTTTTATTGAAGCGTGCATATCAATAGTATTGATGGTAACTTTTTCCAATTGTTTTTCGCGTTGTTTCCAGATGCGCTGCATGGCACGTTTTTCACTTTCAAGGTCAGCTTTCATCTGCGAAAAACCTTCCACTATTGCTTCCACCTGCAATCTAAAAGTATTTCCGGTAAGGTAATCATACAGCATCTGCATCTTGTCGCCTTTATTTTCCTGACTGCTCACGGCAGTACTTATCTGTATTATCGACTCTCGAAGCACAGCACATAAGCCTTTAAACTCCTCGTAATTACATACCCATATTCCATCCTTCAAGCCCATTCTGTCCATATCGGCAGGCATTGCATCGGTTACAAGCACACCTATATTTGCACTTTTGGTGCGTATATCCGTTTTAAATTTCTCAATCCATCCCGCTTGAAAGTCCTTAGTACGTTTGCTTTCATAATAGATGCTTCCGCAGTTTTGGTGGGTTCGTGTATTCACTATCTGAATACAATCTCCTCCACGTGCCCCTTTTTTTATTTCTTCAATAGTATCAAGCGGAAACTGCGCCATCAGCCATTCTTCTATCGCAAGCTCCTGCACTTCGCCTTGCAACTGCATCGAACCCTGTTCCTGCTTGCGTTTCATTTCTTCCGTCAATCGTTTCTGGTCTTCCAATTGTTTCTGCAATTCTTTAAATCGCAATTCATTTTTATCCTCTTCTACCTTCCTTATTTTTTCTTTTTCTTCGGAAATAAGCTGGTTTAATTTCAATTGAGTTTCCGCTTCTATTGCTTCTTTCAGCTCTAATTTCTCGCGTTTTAGTTTTTCTATTTCAGCTTTAGTTTTGTTCAACTCTTTTATCTGTTCCGATTTCTCATTCAATTCCTTTTGAAGCATTGCAAACTGATCTGCCTGTTCTTCTTTATATTGACTTTTTAATTTCTTCTCGAGTTGCTCTTTTTCTTCCTTTAATTTTGATTGCAACTTCTCCTGAAACAATTCATTCTCCTTTAATTTCTTTGCCTCAAAGTCTTCCTTTGCTTTATTCAATGCTTCCGCCTGACTTTCGAATTTCTTTTTTTCAGCCACCAATTCAGCCTGAAACTTCTTTTTCAAACTTTCCTCCAACTGATGCGAAAGTATATCCTGTACATCTATGTCGGTGCCACAATTAGGGCATTTTATTTGCGTTTGATTTTCCATTCTTAATCCAATTATTTAATTTCTTTTAGTACTTCCTTTATCGATTCATAGGTATTTTGCAGAACAATATCGAAATTCTTTTTCTTTATCCATTTTACTTCTGTTATTCCTTCCTCCGTTTGCGGCATCAGTATGGAATTTTCAGCGCCTTTCATCGCAAACCAATATGTTGTTTTTAAAACAGCACGTTCTTCCATATAATATGTATGAAAAGTGGAAATTAATTCCCTTTCAATGTTCAAAACTTTAATTCCACATTCCTCTTCCACTTCTCGCATTGCACAAACTTCAATTTTCTCTCCCTTTTCTCTTTTACCTTTTGGCAAATCCCATTTCCCGTTTCTGAAGATAAATAAATATTCACCTTTCTTGTTTTTAACCAGTCCACCAGCAGCTTCAATATTGCGAAACATAGATGAAAAATATTCGAACAAAAGGTCTTCATCCCTATTAAAGAAGTATATGCTTTTAATGGTATTATCATTCATAGCTTCTTTGTATTTCACTCGCATTTTCTTTCCGATGTCAATTTTAATAACAACAGAATCCTCGGTAGAAGTATGTTTTTTAAAGTGCTTAGTTAAATAAATTATTTTATCACCGGAAAATATTTTTATCATTTTTTGTTTATTAAAGTGCTCGGTTGGTTAACTTAGTTTAATATCTTTGCGCCATGAAACCGAATGAAGAATCCGCGTTAAAGATAGCTGAATTTTTACTGCAAATAAAAGCAATTAAGTTAGAACCAAATAAACCGTTTACATGGGCTTCCGGATGGAAGTCGCCGATTTACTGCGATAACCGTGTTACTTTATCCTATCCCAAAGTACGAACATATATACGTCAGGAATTTGTAAATAACATATTGGAAACTTTCGGCAAGCCGGATGTAATTGCAGGTGTAGCCACCGGTGGTATTGCTCAGGGAGCATTGATAGCGCAGGAATTAGGATTGCCTTTTATTTATGTTCGCTCCGAAGCAAAAAAACACGGCATGACAAATATGATTGAAGGCGTGGTGGAAAAAGGGCAATCAGTTGTTGTTATAGAAGATTTAATTTCGACAGGAGGAAGCAGTTTAAAAGCTGTAGAAGCTTTGCGTGAAGCAGGTTGCGAAGTAAAAGGGATGGCTGCCATTTTTACCTATGGATTTAAAACAGCTCATGATAATTTCAAAAAAGCAAAATGTAAAGTAATTACATTGAGTAATTACGATACATTGATTACACAAGCATTAGAAACAGAATATATTACCGAAAAGGATTTAAAGTCATTAAAAGAATGGCGTGAAAACCCTGCAGAATGGGGCAATTTATTAAAGGTTTAACTACAAGATTATGTCAATAACAAAAATTGAGAGTGAAAAAGTTGAAGTAAATAATTCTTCTGAAAATATATTTAACTACTTAAGTGATTTCAATAACTTCAAGCAATTAATGCCTCCACAGGTTACCAATTGGACTTCGACAACTGAGGATTGCAGCTTTACCATAAACGGTATGGCAACAATCGGAATGAAAATTATTGATAAAACACCTTTTACAAAGATTACTATTTCTTCGAACGGTAAAGTTCCATTTGAATTTAAATTATTTGTATTGATTACCGGAACAGGTGCTAACAGTTGTATTGGTCAGTTGGTATTTGAATCGGAATTAAATATGATGATGAAAATGATGGTGGAGAAGCCGCTGACTAACTTCTTTAATATGTTGGCGCAAAAGATGAAGGATATTAAATAAAAACTATTTCCTTTAAATCAAATTCCTTTGTTTCTTCATTTCTTAATAACACACGTAGCTTTCCAATATCGGAAACTCCTGTTATTCTACCTTCGAACATTTGATTATTTGCTGAAAACATATTCCATGAGTTTAATCGGTACAAGCGTTGCAAATAATCATTATCAATAGTTGTAATCTTATCCGCTTTAAGTTGAAGGTATTTTGCTTCAATAAATGAACATAAAAGTTCAATGGTTTCAGTAAGGTCGAATTCTTTACTGGTAAGCAATGCAAGGGATGTTGAATTGGTTGTTGTCTTAAAACATGTTTGATTAATATTTATACCAATTCCTATAATTGAATTTTGAATATGAGTATCTCTCAGTGAGTTCTCAATTAATATTCCTGCAATTTTTTTCTCGTTAATATAAATATCGTTGGGCCATTTTATTTCAATTCTTTCTTTCCAGGTTGAAGATTTCAGCATTTCTGCCATTAAGTCAGTAACAGCAAGCGCAGTAATTTTGGTGAGTAAGTATTGTTTGTCGGCATTTAAAAATAAAGGATGTAGAATAAGGCTCAATGCTATGTTCTTATTGGGTTCACTCTCCCAACTATTACCTCGCTGGCCTCTGCCATTTGTCTGATTGAAAGTGTAAATTATTGTTCCTTCGGAAACTTTATTTTGGCGCAACAATTCGGTGGCATAACTGTTGGTAGAGTCAACGGATTTTAAGTAAATGGCATTTTGACCTATAAATAAAGTTTTCATAGGTGTTTATGCAAAAGTTTGATTAATTTTGTCTCTCATCGCAAATAGGTTTTGCAAAGAACGAAATAAAAAGGAAATAAAATAATTAATGGTTAAAAAGAAAGAAACCCCTGCAAAAAAGGCAGAAGTAAATAAAAAGGCAATAAAAACAACTTCATCTTCAAAAAAGGCTGCGCCTGTCAAAAAAAAATCTCCAGCTAAAAAAGTTGCATTAAAAACAATAAAAGCTAAAACCGTTAAGAAGAAAGCCGCTTCAATTCCTAAAAAGGATGCGAATGAATTACTTGCTGATGCTATAGTACAAGGTATTTTAGAAGTAAAAGGTAAAAATGTTTCAATACTTAACTTAAAGAGTATTCATAATAGAGTATGTGATTATTTTATTATTTGTCAGGCCGACTCCAACACACAAGTCAATGCTATTGCAGGCTCTGTAGAAGAAATGGTAAAGAAACTAACAGGTGAACGACCTTATCGGAAGGAAGGGTTTGAAAATTCAGAATGGATATTAGTAGATTATGTTACAGTTGTGGTTCATATCTTCCAATCACAAATACGCAATTATTATAATTTAGAGTCATTGTGGGCTGATGCCGAAGTAAGAGAAATAGCATTTGAATAAGGCAAATTGATAAGATATAGAAAGAGAAATATGAGCGACAATAAAGAGAATATTCCAAATACGGAGACCACTGTGAAACCGGATAATATGGCTAAAGAAGAATCTTCGGAAAATAAGGAACAATCGGAATCTCCAAAGAGTAATTTCCCAAAGAAACCAAAACTGCCTAAGACAGGTTTTAATTTTTATTGGATATATGGAATTATAGCTGTAGCATTAATTGCTATGCAGGTAATGAATTTCAGCAGTCCATTAAAGGAAGTGAAGTCGTCAGAGTTTTTTGATTCTATGTTGAAACAACATCATGTAACAAGAATAGTGGTAGTCCCAAATGAAAACTTTGCAGAGATTTTTATAGCAAGAGATTATCTGAAATTACCACAATATTTTAAAGATGGTTTGGATAAACATCCTAATGGGCCTCATTATAAGATGAAAATTCTTTCTGTTGAAAGTTTCAAGGCTGATTTAACAGAAGCTCAAAAGGAATTCGCTGCAAATGAAAAGGTATATCCTGAAAGTGATCCAAGAACAAGTTGGACAGATCAATTAAGTTGGGTACTTCCAATCGTATTAATGGTTGTCATTTGGATAATCATTATGCGGAGAATGGGCGGCGGCGGCGGTGGTGCCGGACAGATTTTCAATATCGGAAAATCAAAGGCAACATTATTTGATAAAGACACGAATGTTAATATTACTTTCAATGATGTTGCAGGATTAGAAGGTGCAAAAATAGAGATAAAAGAAATTGTCGACTTTCTTAAAAATCCAAAGAAATATACTGTGCTGGGTGCTAAAATCCCTAAAGGAGCCTTGTTAGTAGGTCCTCCGGGAACAGGTAAAACGCTACTTGCAAAGGCTGTTGCAGGGGAAGCAAAAGTTCCTTTCTTCTCATTATCAGGCTCGGACTTTGTGGAAATGTTTGTAGGTGTTGGTGCTTCACGTGTACGTGATTTATTCCGTCAGGCAAAAGAGAAAGCCCCATGTATTAT
>CAIRRW010000059.1 GCA_903881065.1 uncultured Bacteroidota bacterium | reverse complement strand
CATTAGGTGTTTGCACTTGTGGAAGGGCTTGACCATGCAATTTGGCAATGATTTGACCTACTTCTGTGTAAATGCCGTTTCCTAGATGTTTTAGGATGGTATTAAGTTCTTCTAGTTCTAGTTTTAAATTAATCATTTTTTGGCTTTCTTAGTGGTTTTCTTGGCGGCTTTGGCTTCTGAATATGCAATGGCAACAGCTTGCTTTACAGGTTTTCCAGCTTTAACTTCAGCTTTAATATTAGATTTAAAAGCGGCTTTGCTGGTTGATTTTTTGAGAGGCACAGTTTTGCTCCTTGTAGTTGCCTTTTTTAAGGCTGGTTTAGCCTTTTGCAAGGCGGATTCATAAACACGATTTGTTTCTAAAGCTTGTTTTTGCATTTCTTTAAGCTCAGGTGGGTAGAAAAATAGCTCTTTTACCCAAGTTGCTAGTTTTTTAAGCATTTTCAGCCTCCACAAAACAGACATCCTGCCAAGACATTACCAAGTATTTAGTGCCATCTTCTTCGTATTTAAAGTATTTTAAGTATTCTTCGCCAAGATCATCGTTCATAGTACCAAAGCGGATTCTTGCGCCTACTTCTACAGGCATATCTTCTCTGCGACCATTAGGAAGTTTTTTGCCAGGCCCTACAGCTACGACAGTACCCATGTTTTCTACTTCTTTGTTATTAACGATAATTACGCTGGAAAGCTCTCTTACATCAGGCTTTACAACGATTTTGTCTGCCATTGGCTTTAATTTCATGATTTTTTAGGCCTTCCTCTTTGTTTTTTAGGCTCGGAGATTAATACTGGCTCAGTCATGGCTTTTACTAAAGCTTCTAAAGGCAAACTTTCTTCGGAAAGCACAAATTCCCCACACCAGTTATTGGTTGAGGTATTTATAGCAGTAGGGTATCTATGACAAAGCCCCATGCTTCTATCGCCTAAAGAAAAAAATCGACAAGAATTACATAACTCTTTATCGTTTAAATCAGCCATCAAATACTCCGATTATTTGTTTGGTTAGAAAGCCCTAGTGTTCCTTCACCATTAGGGCTTTCGCTTTTTACTCTTTTGCTTCGTAGCGATCTTCTGGGCCGTAAGCAGTACGTTTATGCTCATAACAGATACCAGCAGTACGACCTGTATTAAACAGTTTGTCGCTACCAATAGCATCTTCTTTGCCCATTGCTACGCCGCCTTTAAGTGGCTCATGACGTTCGCCCTTAGTATCGGCAGCATCTGCGCCCTTAGGGAATACGCCGCCTGAACGCAGGGGAACACCCTTCATTGAATTTGGGTTTGTTGTTTTGCCCATTGCCATAATAAAATCCTTTTAGCTAAAAAGTCTGCAAAATTGCAGTATTGTTATTTTGCCTCATCGCAGTTAGTTGTCAAGTGATAACCGCCAAAATGGTCTAATTTCTTTAATTCGCCAATTAAAAACAAATCGCAATCTTCTTTTGTTCTAACAATGTAAACAGGGCCGCCTTGCCATTCATCAGCAAATTTTTGTTGAGATGGGCTTAAACCCTTTTTCCCATAAGAAGTATTTGGATTTTTTATTTCCACTAAATGCCACGCTTCCATGTGCCAAACCAATAAATCAGGCATCCCATGCATCATTTTTGAGCAATCTTTCACAACAGCCCCACCATTTTCTAAATAATTCACTATTTCATTGTGATTGGCATCTTTTTTTGCGTTATGCCTCATACCTGGTGATAATCCATGCTTGTTTCTACAAACCATAGAACAAAATCTTCTAGTTTTAATATAATTTTTAAATTGTTTTTTGCATATTTCACAAGTTCTAATTCCAGCATTTGAATAATTAGGATTATTTTTACCACTTAATGTTACTTTGTAGTTTTTTGACATACAAGCATTACTGCAATATGTCTTTCTCATTTGATGAACAGTAGGATTTTGTAATTGTTTTTTGCATGATTTACATTCCCAAAAACCACGATTTTTATGAAATTCAATGGTTTTTTTCATGTTTTGAGCTTGGATTTGTCTTTGCTCTTTAGTTTTCATCAATCAACTCATTTAATTTTTCTAACAAATCTTCTTCAGAGTAGCCCCAGTATTTTTCAAAATCGCCTTTTCTACCAAGTTTGTGAACACCGGAATTTCCGACATGATGCTCTGGGCATAATGGAATGACTGGGGCATTATCTCTTTTACCGCCAAATCTACGAATGTGGTGCATTTGGGCTGGAGTTTCTCCATAGCCAAGCGTTCTGCATAAAATACAGCCAATTTTTTCCAATCTTGCATAATGCTCTCTTTCCGATTTGTTCATTAAAAAGGCTCGGTTAAATCTACATAATGAAATAAATGCTTTGGTACATCATAATAAGCTTCATGCTTAGTTTTATCACGCATTTCTATTGTAGGAAGTTGCAAAGCTTT
>CAIRRW010000058.1 GCA_903881065.1 uncultured Bacteroidota bacterium | reverse complement strand
CCTACACTAAAGAAGATTTGGATCTATTGAGCACTCTTTCGAAACAAGCAGCTATTGCTATAGACAACGCCCGCTTATATAAACAAGTTCAGGATTTTAAAAATGAGATCAGTAAGAAGTATGGGCTGACAGATGCATTTATTATTGCATATAATAAAAGTGATATTATTACAGTGAAACAGGCGTTGGAAATTCTGAATAAATAAAGGAACTCGAACTTTAATAAGACAACTTATTTTAAGCTTTATAGATTTAAGCCATCAAGGTGTTAAAAGCCTTGATGGTTTTTTTTATTGGGATTTTGGAATTTTGAAAAAGAGGAGAGAAGACTAGAGAAAACAGTGACTTCCGCAGAAAAAACAGTGGTGTCTGCGAGCGAAGGAGTGGAGTCCGCGAAGAAAACAGTGGCGTTCGCGAACGAAGGAGTGAAGTCCGCGAGCTGTTTCAAACTGTGATTTGGGTTTAATTATATTTTTTTGAACTTACAAAACTATTTAATTAGCCTAGTAGAATCTTGAAAAACTGAACTTTATCAGTTTTTGGAAAGTAAATGGTTTGTTTTATGGGAAGATGTTATTGTTTAACTATTTTTGGTGAACGATATTCAGTTTTGAAATGTAATTTTTACTGGAAATAATAATAAATGGGAACGAAAAAGAAATCAATACCTAATATAGTCAATAGTAGTGACCGCATCTTCGTTTTCGCTGTTGATAGGAATTATTGCTTTACATCCATCAATGATAACTATAAATCAGAAATGAAGAGGTTGTGGGGCGCTGACATTAAAACAGGAGACAGCCTGTTGGAAAGTATTAATGAACCCGAAGGAAGTAAAATAGCAAAAGATAATATTGACAAAGCATTAAATGGGGAAACCTTTTCATCCAGAAGGGAATTGGCAAAAGAAGGAATAGTGTACGATTTTATCTTTAATCCCATTATTCTGAACAATAAAGTTACTGGTGTGATTGTATTATTTCATGATATTTCTGAACACGAAAACATATATAACAGACTAAAAGAGAGTGAAAGGAATCTTCAGGAATCGCAGGAGGCAGCTCAGTTAGGAAGCTATGTTTGGGATATATCCACAAATCTATGGACCAGCTCAAATGTGATGGATGAGATTTTCGGTATTGATGAAAAGTATGAACGTACCATGGAAGGGTGGAATGCTATTGTACATCCTGATTCAAGAAGTGAAATGACCGAATACCTGATAAATAATATTTTAATTAAGCATGAAATTTTCAATAAAGAATATAAAATAGTAAGGCAGGACAATGGAAAAGTTTGCTGGGTGCATGGAATAGGAAAATTGGAAGTGGATGAGAATAATAACCCAACAAAACTATTTGGCACTATAAGCGATATTACAGAGCGTAAAGTGGCTGAAAAAACATTAGAGGAAATAAGAATATTGCATGAGGGGTTTAGCAGAGCTTCGTTTGAAGCAATTTTCTTTTCGGAAAAAGGAATTTGTATTGAACAGAATCACATGGCTGAAGAAATGTTCGGCTATACAAAGGAAGAAGCGCTTGGCAGATACGGAACCGAATGGTTAATACCGGAAGATAGGGATAGGGTGATGAAAAATATGCTTGCCGGCTACGAAAAGCCTTATGAAGCCAACGCACTTAGGAAAGATGGAACCACATTCCCTTGTCAGCTACATGGAAATATGATAAAATATAAGGGAAGAGAAGTTAGAGTTACTTCGTTATATGATATCACATTTTCCAAACAGGCGAAAGAAGAATTAGAAAAGATTAATAGGTTGCTCAAAATAAAGAGCAGAATGAATGAAGTAATTCGGAATTCGCATACCAATAATGAATTGTTTCAGGAAATATGTAACCTTGTCGTTAATGACGGAGAATTTAGGTTCAGTTGGTATGGCGAATTAGATGAAATATCTGGTAATGTTAATCCAAAAGCGTTTGCAGGCTTTGAAGATGGTTACCTCTCTTCCTTTAGTACAATTAATATTAGTAACGCAATTACCGGAACAGGACCTACAGGAAAATCAATTCGCGAAGGCACAATAATTGTATGTAATGAAATAGCAAACAATCCACTTATGAAATCTTGGAGAGAGGAGGCAATGCGTAGAGGTTACGCTTCTTCTATTGCAATACCAATAAAAGTGAGAAATAAATACATTGGAGCATTTACAATATATTCTAAAGAAGTTGATTTTTTCTCAAATGCGGAAGAATTTGAATTAATAAAAAAGATAGCAGACAATCTGATGTTCTCTTTAGAGAATATAATTAATGAGCAGGACAGAAAACGGGCAGAGCAGTATCAAGTACTTACAAATGAAATTTTGAAGACATTAAATAGTTCTCTTGATTTGAATGTGATGATGGGTAATGTTGTCAAAACAATAAAAGAAGAAATGGGTTTTTCTGCTGTTGGTATTCGACTTAATAAAGATGGTGATTACCCCTATTTTGTTCAACATGGGTTTTCAAATGACTTTCTTAAAACAGAAAACTCAATACTTTCAAAAGGTTGTAATGGTATTACAATAATAGGGAAAGATGGTAAGCCTGCTTTTGAATGTACCTGTGGATTGGTTGTGTCTGGAAAAACTGTCAAATCGCGTCCGTTGTTAACGGAGGCAGGAAGTTTTTATACAAATAATTCTTATCCATTATTAGAGTTGCCTGCTGACGTGGATCCTCGCACTAATCCTCGAAATAAATGTATCCACCTTGGCTATAATTCATTTGCAATTATTCCGATTGTTACAAACGAAAAGATAGTTGGGACGTTGCAACTCAATGATAAAAACAAAGATGCTTTCACAATTGAAATGATTCACTTTTTTGAAGGGATTTGTTTAAATATTGGTACAGCATTAATGAGAGAACAGGCAGAGGAGAATTTAGAAAAGAATATGGAAGAGTTGATTATTATAAATAAAAAACTGGAACAATTGGCGCACTCTAATAAAGAGTTGGAGCAGTTTGCTTACCTTGCTTCACACGATTTAAAGGAACCGCTTCGCACCGTTGAAAATTATATACAACTTTTTGAAGAAGATTATAAAAATGAATTGGATGATAAAGGTCTGAAGTATTTGAATACGGTAATTGGTGCTACTAAAAGAATGGATAACCTTATAAAAACTCTCCTCGAATTTTCGCGTCTTGGTATCAACAGAAAACTTTCAATGGTTGATTGTAAACATGTTATTGAAGATGTGCTTGCCGATTTGGATTCTGCAATTAGCAGTTCTGGTGCAATAATTGACGTTTTAAATATGCCAACGATAAATTTATTCGAATCGGAAATAAGGCAGTTGTTTCAGAATCTGATAACTAACGCAATTAAATTTAGAAAAAAAGACATTGTTCCATTAATTAGAATAGGTGCGGAGAAAATAAATGGAGGTTGGAAATTTTCAGTAAGTGATAATGGCATTGGAATACCTGCTGCCTATCACAAAAGAGTATTCGAAATATTTCAACGCTTACATACTAGTAAGCAATATGAAGGAACAGGAATTGGCTTAGCTCATTGCAAAAAAATAATTCAACTTCACTTAGGTGAAATATGGATAGAATCAACAGAAGGAGCAGGAACAATATTTTATTTTACAATCCCTAAATTATGAAACAGAAAAGCAAACTACAATCAATTTTATTAGTAGACGATAATCCAGATGATAATTTTTAT
>CAIRRW010000057.1 GCA_903881065.1 uncultured Bacteroidota bacterium | reverse complement strand
TTCTTATTTCGATGCCTTTTTTTACCCAGGCAGATGCATAAGTGGCACCGGTGCCGTGCAGCGTGTTCCAATAGCTGAAATAAGCAGCATCGCCCACTATTTCCTTCAATTCCTCAGACGAATAGCCATACTTTACTGCCAATGCCAAGGGAATACCTGCCACCACCCGTGCACCTGCGAAATTGTTCAACTGTTTTGCAAATTCATCCGAATTGTTTTTTACAAAATCATGCGTAATTAATGTCAAAATAATTACCACATCATTTTTTTTTGCAGAAATCACTGCTGCTTTTTCGATTTTCTTACTATTTTTTACCATTTTTAATTTTAATTTAATTGTTATTTATACTTGATTTTTATTTAAAACACTGTTTTTAAACCTATTAGTCAACTATCATCAGTTATCAGCCGTGAAAATTGAGCTAAAACTTGGCGAGTTTGAGCTATTACCGACCAGATTGTAGCTGAAACTCGGCGAGTTTTAGCTCCCACCAACCAAGTTTGAGCTGAAACATGGCGAGTTTTAGCTCCCACCAACCAAGTTTGAGCTGAAACATGGTCGGTTTGAGCTCCTGCTGACCAAAATTCAGGTACATTATGGTCGTATTGAGTTATCGAAATTCCGGGAATATTTAAAATAAATCTTGGAAAATTAAAAATCCTCTTCCGTATCAAAAAACGGAAAGAGGATTTTAATGTATTGGGAAATAAAAATTGGTACCTACGTGTTATCACTTAGAAGGAATCTACGACCTTCCGAGTTGTCCGACAAATTGGGGATTATAAAATTTAATTGGTTCATTATTTTTGTTTTGAACGTATTTGGTTCGGCTAAGTAACAAAACTTAATCCGACTTAAACCACAAACTGACATATGTCATACTTTATGAAACAAAAAAAGAGGGACAACTTTCGTTATCCCTCTTAAATTTAGTACCAATTCCTTATTTATATCTGTAAGAAATTCTGCCTTTAGTTAAATCATAAGGCGACATCTCTATCTTCACTTTATCTCCGGTTAAAATCTTAATATAATGCATCCTCATCTTACCAGAGATATGTGCTGTAATCACATGTCCGTTTTCAAGCTCCACGCGAAACATTGCATTTGACAATGCTTCTAAAATTGTTCCGTCTTGCTCTATTGATGCTTGTTTTGCCACTTTAAATAATTCTTAATTTTTATTCAAAACTTTCTCTATCTCCTTAAAGGATGATAAAATATCAGCTTTATCTTTTCCTATTGCTATTGTATGTTCAAAATGTGCCGATGGTAATTTATCAGCTGTTCGTATTGTCCACCCGTCGTTCTCTTGTTTCACGTTTCTTTTACCAAGGTTAATCATCGGTTCAATCGCGATAACCAATCCTTCCTGAAGTTTCATCCCTGTACCTCTTTTACCATAATTGGGTACTTCAGGTGCTTCATGCAAATTACGCCCTATACCATGTCCTACCAACTCCCTCACTACACCATATCCATGCGCTTCAGAAAATAATTGAACCGCATTGCCTATATCTCCCAATCGCATACCAACCACAGCTACTTCAATTGCCTTATAAAGGCTTTCTTTGGTAACCTCCATTAGTTTTAACACTTCAGGTTTAACTTCGCCTATTGCAAATGTATATGCAGAGTCGCCATAAAATTCGTTTTTCACTACTCCGCAATCTACCGAAACAATATCCCCATCTTTTAAAACATATTTACCAGGTATTCCATGCACCACTGCTTCATTTACTGATATGCAAAGTGAATTAGGAAAGCCGTTATAATTTAAAAAGGCGGGTATTGCTTTGTTGTCGTTAATAAACTCGAATGCTATTTTATCCAAAAATAAAGTAGTAACTCCAGGTTTAATAACTTTTGCTACTTCAGCTAAAGTTTTTCCAACAAGTAAAGAACTCTCTCTTATTAACTCTATTTCTTCTTTAGTCTTATAATACAAGCCCTTCGACATCCTACTGATTTTGGATTTGGATTTTGGATTGCAAATATTCCGTAATCAAAAATCCGAAATATGCAATTAAATTTACGCAGTAGTCATACTCATAGAAGTACGACCTTTTATCCTACCGGACTTCATTAATCCGTCATAATGACGCATTAATAAATGACTCTCTATTTGTTGAAGGGTATCCAATACCACACCAACTAAAATCAATAGAGAAGTTCCACCATAAAAGTGAGCAAATTCCTGTTGAATATTTAATTTTATAGCAAAGGCAGGTAAGATTGCAATAATTGCAAGGAAAATAGAACCCGGCAAAGTAATACGCGACATAATCAAATCGATAAACTCAGCAGTTTTCTTTCCTGGCTTTACACCTGGTACAAACCCACCATTCTTTTTCATATCCTCTGCCATTTGATTAGGATTAACCGTGATAGCAGTATAGAAATAAGTAAACACAATGATCATTAATGCAAAAATCACATTATACCAAAGTCCATAGTGATTTGAAAAAATACTTACAAAACCTGTTAAAGCTTCCGATTGAGAAAAACCTGCAACAGTTAAAGGAATAAACATAATTGCTTGAGCGAAGATAATTGGCATAACGCCGGCAGCATTCACTTTTAAAGGAATATACTGACGAACTCCTCCATATTGCTTATTTCCTACAATTTTCTTAGCGAACTGTACAGGAATTTTTCTTGTACCTTGCACTAACATAATTGAACCAACAATAACCAATAATAAAAGAACCATTTCAATCAATAACATAATCAAACCGCCACCTTCATCTCCCACACGAGAAACTACTTCAGTAAATACTGCATATGGTAAACGTGCAATAATACCAATCATAATGATTATGGAAATACCGTTTCCAATACCTTTATCAGTAATTTTTTCACCCAACCACATTACAAACATAGTACCTGTAACAAGAATTAATACCGACTGCATCCACCAGAATGAACTTGGGTCAGTAACAACACCAGCCTTATTTGCAACTTGTGAAGCAATATATCCTGGGGCTTGAAATAAAGTAATAACTACAGTTAAAAAACGTGTAATCTGATTAATTTTTTTACGTCCACTTTCTCCTCCTTGTTGCAATTTACGGAAATAAGGCAAAGCCATTCCTAATAATTGTACAACGATGGAAGCAGAAATATAAGGCATAATACCTAATCCAAAAACAGATGCACGTGAAAACGCACCTCCTGCAAATAAATTTATCAAACCTACAATACCTTCATTTGCCTTACCGTTAGATGCAGCAAGAGCTTCTGAGTTAACACCCGGAAGCACTATATACGAACCCAATCGGTAAATCAAAATAAAACCAAGAGTATTAAGTATACGAACTCTTAGGTCTTCTATTTTCCAAATGTTACGTAATGTATTTATTAAGTTCTTCATAAAACAGTTTTTACTGTATATAATTAAGCTTTTTCAGTTGATTCAGCAGTTCCGCCTTGTGCTTCGATAGCTGTTTTAGCTGAAGCAGAAAATGCATGAACTTTAATATCTACTTTTGATTTTAATTCTCCACGACCAAGTATTTTCACTTTATCATTTTTATGAGCAAGTCCTTTCGAAATTAAGAAAGCGCAATCAATCATACTTACCTTATTTGTTTCAACTAACCCTTGAATAACATCTAAATTAACTCCACGATATTCCTGACGGTTAATATTTTTGAAACCAAATTTAGGAACACGTCTTTGTAATGGCATCTGACCACCTTCAAAACCTCTTTTAGCAGAATAACCTGAACGTGATTGAGCACCTTTATGACCTTTTGTTGAAGTTCCGCCTTTTCCAGATCCTTGTCCTCTACCAATACGTTTTTTAGCGTTTTTAACAGAACCTTCTGCTGGTTTTAAATTACTTAAATTCATCTCTTTTAAATTTCCTATTAATTATTACTTATTAATTACCCTATTACAGTAACTAAATGTTCTACTTTCTTAAGCATTCCTAAAATTTGAGGATTTGCTTCTTTATCCAAAACCTGATTCATTTTGGTAAAACCTAATGCTCTCAATGTACGCTTTTGACGCTCTGTACGATTGATACCACTTTTTGTTTGTTTTATTTTTATTGTTGCCATTTTATTCTGATTATGCAATTAGCTAATATGCTAATTAGCTAATTATTATCCATTAAATACTTTCTCCATTGAAATACCTCTTTGCTGAGCTACAGTAGCAGCATCACGCATTTTTATCAATGCGTCCATTGTAGCTTTCACCACGTTATGAGGGTTTGATGATCCTTTTGATTTCGCTAATACATCTGTTACACCAACACTCTCTAATACAGCACGCATCGCACCACCAGCAATAACACCAGTACCATGTGCTGCAGGTTTTAAGAAAACAAGAGAACCACTGTATTTTCCATATTGTTCATGAGGAACAGTTCCTTTTACTATAGCTACTTTGATAAGGTTCTTTTTTGCATCGTCTATTCCTTTAGTGATAGCATCAGTAACCTCTTTTGCTTTTCCTAAACCATAACCAACAACACCTTTTTCATTCCCAACTACCACAATAGCTGAAAATGTGAAATTTCTACCTCCTTTAGTAACTTTAGTTACACGTTGGATGCTAACAAGCTTATCTTTTAATTCGATTTCACTAGTATGTGAGTGAATATCTACTGCGGGACCAACAGGTTTATTATCCCCAACCTCGGCAAAAGTTGTCTATTTTTCACTAATAGTTGCCGCCATCAGTTTATATAGAAATATTTGTTTTTTTTTTGGTTACGGTATAACTTAAATACCTTAATACAAATATAAGGATAAAATTTAAATTAACCAAATTTATTTTT
>CAIRRW010000056.1 GCA_903881065.1 uncultured Bacteroidota bacterium | reverse complement strand
CTATCACCATAAATCCTAGCTGAGTTAGACCCCAATAACTTTCAACTAAAAATCGGTAGCCACTTAATTGTAACCACATCAAGCCAGTCGCGAGCGCGAGAGGCAGACAATAACTTAAAACAGTACGCCTATCTATCAAAGACAAACGTCCTTTTGATAGTTTTGTGTGTACCGCGTGCTTATGTAAAACATACTTTGCCCCCAACGCACCTATTCCCATGCCGATAATCTGACCAGAAAACCAAGATGTAGCAGAGGGCAGCCAGATAACAAACGAAACAGAACACGCCAAGCCAATCATTACCGTGAGGATAGACCAGAGGACTGATGCAGAACGAAAACCAAGCATATTCAACATGGGTATCAAAGTCGCATTCCAAGTCCCTACAATAACTAGAGTAAACATTACAGCAGACGACCAAAGAATTTGCTCTAATGTTTGTTGCTTTCCCATAAAAAAAACTACTGCGGCACCGACAAACGATACAACGAAGATATATCGTCGATACGATTTCAATCTTGCCATGAGCGTGCCATCATCCCACCAAGCATGGGTATGCAAATTAATGTGCTGCCCAATAGGATTAATAAGGAATAAACCACAAAATGTTTGCACGGCAATGAGTAAAGCTAGCTCTCCATATTGCTCTGGAGTGAGAAATGTAGTAACCGCACGTATGCTAATCAATGCCATTAGTGCTGCTGCTAAGCGCCCTCCGGCGACTAGCATTAAATCCCGCTTAAGCGCCAAGATCTTGCACTATTGTATCGACAATAGTCTTTGCAAAACATTCTGAACTAAATAGATAGGCTGCATCACTTTCTAAAAATACAGCGATACGTTGCTGATAACCACGAAACTCTTGATCAGTGATTGTTTTAAGAAAAGTATAAACTGCTGCTGTATCTCGAAAATCCCGCCTATCTATAAAACAATCGGCCGGAATAAAACCCGTAATATTATTCGCACCCCAATACACCGGCACACAACCTGAAAAGAAACAATCGAATATTTTTTCTGTAATATACCCTGGTAAATCACGCACATTTTCATAACAAATCGCAAAACGAGTATGGGTTAATACCTCGCTCTTATTGGCAACTTTGCCGCGATAACTAGGAAAAGGCGTCAAGCTTATAAAGCGATAAATTAAACGCCAAAATCGACGCTCTAATTTACCTATAAGATTACGATGAACCACTGGTATATTCCAATCTATGCCATATAGATCAAAATCGCTTGAGGCATGTTTCTCGAACCATCTTATGGCTATTACCCGCTCTGTATAAAGATCTCTATTATCTTTCACAGGTAGCGTTTTATTGGCCGAAATCAAACAACAAAATCGATCACGCTTTGAAAAACCATCAACTACAAAAGACTGTATGGGATTGGGTAAATAAATTTTAACAAAGCGATCATCATGATCACTATCAACTAACTCATCATCCCAAGTAAATATTTTTTTATATTGATCCCATTCATTGGGATCATTATTTTCAGGCTTAATCAACCGACTCTCAAACATCAGTAAATAATTAGTTGTGCATTTCGAGTTATGCTGCACATCTTGATGTATTTCAAACGTTAAGTTCGAAGGACTGGCTTTGTCTATAGTATCTAATTGAAACGAATGTTTAAGAAGTTGTTCTCTCAGTAAAATATAGGGGGCAAAACAATTATCCCTATTGCCTATATGCTCAGCATTAAAAATAATATTTTCAAATAAGCCATTGCCTCGTAAAGCTCCAAATATCATAAACCTTCTAGCTCATATTCAAGTGATTTTAAGAGCGACTTCGCGTCATCTGCATCTTTATCCCACCAACGCGAAGTCAATATTACTTGTTGTTTTGGCTCTGAAAATCTATATCGAATCAATCGAGCAGGCACCCCACCAACAATAGCAAAAGCAGGCACATCTTTGGTTACTACAGCATTTGCGGCAATAACAGCACCAACACCGACAGTTACACCTCTTAAGATAACGGCATCAACCCCAATCCAAACATCACTAGCAATAACACAACTACCTGCCGTTAAAACGTCCCATGGCGACTCATAAAAATGTGAACTCGTAGAAATTTTATCAATGTTATGTTCTCCTTGACCGATAGAAACATTATTGGCTATTGAACAATATCGGCCGATAGTACTTTTGGTTATGCTGGTTCTGCAACCTAGGTAAGTATAGCTACCGATTTTACTGGTTGCATCTACACTGACTTGATTTAAAGTTTGTATACTGCAAGATCCTTTTAATGCCTTATAAGAAACACCAAGAGACCTTATGTGACATCCTCTTGTTAGTCGAGCTAAAAGTAAGCCAAAAAGATTTCGTAAACACGATAGAAAAAACATTTAAATATTTGAAAGAGCAACAAACGCTTCAGGGATTGAATAATGGTGATTCCCCACAAACAATCCATTTTGATCAATATGCTCGGCATTTTTCAAAACCCCATGTACTTCTGAATTGAAGTATTTTACCACTTCATTTTTGGCGAAATTTCCCGCCACAATAGGACGACATTCAAAACCCAGTTCATTTAGCTTAACGACCAGCGCTTTACGGGTTATTGAGCTATCGGGACGAATCACCAAACTAAAGCCAAACCAACTGCTTTCGCCAATCTCTTGCTGAATAATAATATCGGGATGATCAGACATTACTGCTTGCAGCAGCTTGCCATTTTTACGACGCTCTTTAATAAGCATCGGCAAACGTTTTACTTGCTCAATTCCTAACGCACCTTCCATTTCTAATGGGCGAACATTGTAGCCAGGCAGTACAAAACGGAAAGATTCTTCAAATGGGTCGTCACTTTTGTCGCTACACACCATGTTTTGTTTAGGCAGGTTGCGAGTCCAGCCATGTGCGCGTAGTGACAACAGAATCTGATAAAGCTCTTCATCGTCAGTGACAATCATACCGCCTTCCATCGTGGAAATATGATGACTAAAGAAGGTGCTAAATCCACCCATGACACCAAAAGTACCCGCTTGCTTACCCTGATAGGTAGCGCCCATGGATTCGCAGTTATCTTCAATTAGTATGATATTACGGTTATCAATGATCTGCTTGATCCGTCCGAAGTCATTCGGATTTCCCAGCAAGTTTACTGCCATGATCACTCGAGTCTTATCACTGACTGCTTCTTCCAGTTGATTAAGGTCGTAGTTCAGAGTATTAAGATCAAT
>CAIRRW010000055.1 GCA_903881065.1 uncultured Bacteroidota bacterium | reverse complement strand
TATAAATTTAAACCTTTATCTCAAATTACTATTCATCTTGAAATAGTAACAGAAGACAATAAAGTATATGCTGCCTCTGTTAATGCTCCTATTACAATGTTAAAAGGCACAACAGTTAACGGAGCGCCATTATCAGTTGACATTAGAGATAGAAAAGCGAAATACTTTAGAATATTTGCAACAGTGAGTGGACCTCTTTTAACAACAATAGAGTAATAATTAATTGGATATATCAGAATAAATGCTTATATTATTTATAACCAATTAGAATAACTAAATATGTTGAACCCTGTAACAGAAAATAAAATCAATCGCATAGTGGATTTTATAAACGTAAACCAAAATTGCAAATATTTTATTTGCAACAAAGAGGAAGAAGGATGCGGATTAATCATACCATTTCTTAATGAAAGCGACCTTGTAAACATTAGCATAAATGTTAATGCGAAATTAGGACGTGGCTTTTTCATGTTAAACCAGCCATTTGAAATTAATGCAACTCCAACAGAACATCAATTTATATGCTTAAAGAACTAAATGCAGAAAAAGCATTAACGCATAACAAAGCATTTATTCAATAAGTATTGGGAGATTAATCGCTAACTTTTAGCCCTTGTAGGTGTTCCATACAAGTTATCAGAAACGCTGCCTTTGCAGGTGTTTTTTTCACCTGCAAACGTTCTAAACAAATAACACTGAAAACAAACTCCGTAGGAGTTAAATCTTAATAGAAAAAATTAAAACTCTTTTAAAAGCTCCGTAGGAGCGATATTTACTCATCGTAATCAAAAACATATTTCTCGTCAAATTCTATTTTATACGATTGTAATAATCCTTTATATTCATCTTTAAAAGATAATTTCTGATGATGCTTTTCCTGATTATCTATATAAGCGATTACTTTATCTACCTGCGACTGTGAAACTGAAAATGCACCAAACCCTTCTTGCCACTGAAATTTACCCATAATATATTTTTTCTCGTTAATCCATTTTGATGAACCTGCTTTAATATCTCTCATCAAATCTGAAAGCATACAATTGGGTTTCATGCTTATCAAAATATGTATGTGGTCGGGCATTCCGTTAATAGCATATACCTTTTGATGATTGTGATTTACTATGCCGCAAATGTATTTATAAAGTTCGTCTTTGAATTTGGTATTAATTCTATTTTCCCTGCCTTTAACAGCAAATACAGCGTGTACGTAAAGTTGTGAAAATGTATTTGCCAATTTATGTCGCTCCTGTGGAGCTTAAATTATGTTCAGTTAATTTTTCTATTACTATAAGTCCCCTACGGGGAAAAAGTTTCATTTATTATGTCTTCAATTTTCGGTGTGTAAAGGTGTAAATTTTTCTGTATGTCAAGTCCTTAAATCTTTAAACTTTGCGCTTAACTTTCAACCCACTAATTTATTTCTTCAGCGAATAAACATTTTCCCCATTCACATACGTACTCATTACCTTTGTTGCAGGCACTTTATCAATTTCACATTTCATAATATCGGTATCAAGAATTATAAAATCAGCAAACTTTTCCCGTTCAATACTTCCTTTTTCCTTCTCTTCAAAATTGGCGTAAGCACCCCATATTGTCATTCCTTTCAACGTGTTTTCTCTTGATAAAGCATTCTCCATTTGAAACCCTTCCTTCGGAAACCCTTTTAAATCCTTACGTGCAACTGCTGCATAAAAAGTATAAAACGGATTAATATCTTCCACCGGAAAGTCGGTGCCAAGTGCAATCATTCCTGTAGTTTTTAATAAATCGTTATATGCATAAGCGCACATTATTCGCTCATCACCAATTCGGTCTTTTGCCCAATACATGTCGGAAGTAGCGTGTGTAGGCTGCACCGAAGGAATTATTCCTGAATAGTATTTTATATCATTTGGATTAACAACTTGAGAATGCTCGATTCTCCATCTATAAGATAACGGTGCGGGACTCGCTGTACTGTTTGATATCAATGTGTTTGAATAAATAGTACAAATTAATCTCACCGCCGAATCACCAATGCAATGCGTATTCATTTGAAAACCTTTTTCAAAAACCTTCTTTGCATTCTCCTTAAAATATTCAGGAGAACTTAATAAGAAACCTTGCTGTTCAGGCTTGTCTTTATAAGGTTTCAATAAACATGCACCTCTTGAACCTAAAGCTCCATCAGCATAAAACTTAAACGACCGAACATTTAAACGATCCGTTTTATAAGTGCCATGTTGTAAATAATAATCCAGATTTTCCTTCGTGTCCGAAAGCATTGCATATATCCTCATTTTCAATTCGTTTGATTTTTGCAACCCATCTATCTCATCTATTATATTTTTATCCAAGCCTGCATCATCAACAGTAGTAAGCCCTACAGCAAAACAGTTTGTTTGTGCCGCAAGTAGTGATGACTTTATTTCTTCCTTATTAGAAGTAGGAATTTCTTTTTTAAGAAGGTCAACTGCATTGTCAATAAAAATACCTGTGAGTTGATTATTTATCATTTCAATAATACCACCTTCAACTTTATTTTTTATTTCAAAATGACATCTGCTTATTGCTTCATTGTTCGCTAATGCTGCATGTCCGTCAATGCGTTGAAGAAAAACCGGAGTGTGAGGAAATAAACTATCCAGTTTTTTCTTATTAGGAAATTCTTTATTCTCCCAGTCATTTTGATCCCAACCTCTTCCAATAATCCATTCCGATTTATTTGTTTTTGAATAGTCAACAACACGAGTAATTACTTCATCAAACGATTTTGTTCCTGTAAGATTTACTTCCTGCAAACCCTTTCCATAACCATAAAAATGACAGTGAGAATCAATGAAGCCGGGGTAAATAGTTTTACCTTGTACATCAATTATTTCTTTAGCTGTAAAATTACTTAGTATATCACTATTGCTTCCAACAGCAACAAACTTCCCATTACGTATTGCAAAACTTTCAGCTTTGGAGAATGAAGAATCAACAGTATAAATTACAGCGTTATGTACAATTAAATCTACCTGTTGTTTGTGCGAACAGGAGGAAATAACATTCATCACTAAGACACTAAGAACAAAAAGTTTTAAGAAGAAAATATATTTTTTATACTGTTTCATTTCTCCGTGTTCTAAGTGACTTAGTGGTAAAACTATTTACGATTTCCTAAAAGTTGTAGTAGCGTTAGCCTGAACAGTCGGCGTAATAATAATATCATTAATATTTACATGAGCAGGTCGGGAAGCGCACCAGTAAATTGTTTCAGCAATATCTTCGGCTTTCAACGGCTCAATTCCAAGGTAAGGTTTCTTGGCTCTGTCTTCATCTCCTTTAAAACGTACAATGGAAAATTCTGTTTCAACCATGCCCGGATTTATTGCAGTTACCTTAATGTTATGAGGAAGCATATCAATACGCATACTTTTGCTTAACGCATCCACAGCATGTTTGGTGGCACAATAAACATTGCCGTTTGCATAAACTTCCTTACCAGCAATAGAGCCTATATTAATAATATGCCCCGAATTGTTCACAATCATTAATGGTGCAATGGTGCGAGTAACATACAATAAACCTTTTATGTTGGTGTCAATCATTCGTTCCCAATCATCAATATCTCCTTCTTGAATTGTACTTAATCCTACAGCAAGTCCGGCATTATTTACCAGTACATCTATATTCTTCCATTCTGCAGGTATTGAATTTACTGCTGTTTCTACCTCTTTTAATTTCCTCACATCAAAGTTTAAAGTAAGGACATCTACTTTATAAGTTGATTTCAAATGGGAAGAAAATTCATCCAGTCTTTCTTTTCTCCTGCCAGTGATAATAATATTGTAACCGTTTTTTGCAAATATTTCTGCTGTTGCTTTTCCTATTCCTGCTGTTGCGCCTGTGATAAATGCTATCATATTTTATTTATTTATTGTATTGAGTTTACTGTTCTTTCTGCTATATCCAAAATATATTATCAATCCTGTAATAAGCCAGATTCCAAATCCAATCCAGTTGGAAAGACCTAATTCAGCCATCATGTATAAACAACTGATTAATCCTAACAAGGGAATTAATGAAAGGTTTTCACGATAAGACCAAACTGCTAACCCGAAGGAAATAATAATAAATATCCACATCGGTATTTTATGTTTGAATAAACTAAATCCGGAATCAAATTTTAAGTTTTCAGATATTGGAAATGACTGAATAGTTGTAACATATTTTGTTTCTTCCAAGCTGCTGAGATATGTTTCCAAATCATTTTTATTTGCAGCAAAAGTTATGCTGTCATTGGTAATTATCATCTTCCTTATATCGTTTATCTGATTCTCTTTTAATGAAGTTACGATGGTAGTTGCATCATTTATTTTTTTCTCATTGGTAAGAAACTTAATAGTGTCCTGTTTATTATAAACGAAGGAAAGGACAATAGCGATCACAATTAATGCAGAGGTAATATATTTTGAATTGATGTAAGGAGTTTTGAATTTCCCACGAGGAATGCCTGGCTTATTCTGCAAGACTAATACGCCTGCACAAACTAAAACAAAGGCGAATAAAGTTCCGATACTGCAAAGGTCTGTAACCATAGTAAGATTTAGAAACAGAGCAGGAACAGCAACAACAAAGCCCGTTACAATGGTTGCAAAGGAAGGCGTTTTGAATTTAGGATGTATTCTTGAAAAGGCCTTTGGTAACAAACCATCTCTACTCATACTCATCCAAATACGCGGTTGACCCATTTGAAAAACCAGCAGAACACTTGCCATTGCTATTACTGCACTCACCGCAATTATTCCTGACATCCATTTTAAATCCAGTTTTTGAAATACAAACGAAAGCGGATCGCCAACGCTTAACTGGTCGTACTTAACCATCCCGGTAAGGATTAACGCAATGATAATATATAAAATAGTACAGATAATGATTGCCCACATCATTCCTCTTGGCAAATCGCGTTGAGGGTTTTTACATTCTTCAGCAGTAGTTGAAATAGCATCAAAGCCAATGTAAGCAAAGAAAACAGCTGAAACTCCTTTTAATATTCCTGCCACGCCATTTGGCGCAAAAGGATGCCAGTTCTTTGTGTCAACATAGAAAACACCTACTGCAATTACTAAAAGAATGATACAAAGTTTGATTACAACCATTAAGTTGGAAGCGTTTTTTGATTCTTTCATCCCGCGATAAACCAATGCTGTAATTACTATTATAATAAATAACGCAGGTAAATCAGCGATGAAATGAAGTGAGCCGAGAGTTGGAGAAGTAGTCCAGGCGGTGTAGGCAGCCTGCAAACCAGCATCGAGATTCTCAAATGTTTTACCGCTTTTTATTAATGCTGTTGCCTGATGAAAACCATTGGAAGCTGTTAAGTAATCCATCTGAATCCATTGCGGTAAGTGGATTCCCTGGCTGTCTAACAATCCTGTAAAATAATCACTCCATGAAATTGCTACTGTAATATTGCCTATAGCATACTCCATAATCAAAGCCCAGCCTATTATCCAGGCGAT
>CAIRRW010000054.1 GCA_903881065.1 uncultured Bacteroidota bacterium | reverse complement strand
CTATTTTTTGCTGTTCGTCATTATTGGCTGCTTTCTCAAGCATTTCCTTTAATTCCTTTGCATTCATTCCAGTCCATTTGCCAAGGACTTCATGATGCTTGATGGCAAGTTTCTCACCTGCATTTGCGATAGCTCCTGCAAGGGCTACCATGAACGGTTGCGGCTCTGCCTTTTTCGTCAACTGGTCAGCTACACCGTTTAATGTTTCTTCCTGTTCTTCACGTTCCGCCTGCAAGTCTTCAATTTCTTCCTCCAAGTCCTGAATTTCCCTGTCTTTCTCATCCAGTTTAATTTTATAGTCCCTGTGAATATTGTCGATTTCGTTTTTATGCTGAAAAGCCGCAAGCTGATTGTTGAAATTGGCTTCTAAAATTGCCTTATCGTTTGTATTCCCTGTTGATTTCTGAAGCTCAACAAATTGAGTTCTCAATTTTTCTATTTCAGAGTTCGATTGTTTGTTTGGCTCGGTGGTGGGTAGGGTTCCAAGTTGCTGTGCTTCCGTTTCCGTTTCCTGCGATAAATAAATAATGTATCGCTCCGGTTTTGATTTTACAGACTTTCTTCCCTGATATAAATAAATTTCAAAGGCTTCCGCATTTCGTGTGGAAGCAAGTGAACTGATGTCATTACGGTAATTCTCTCTCCCTGATTTTGGAGAAGTTGGCAATACTTCCCACTTCTTATTGCTCCATATTCGGGTAATGTGGTAATGGTCGGGATAAACTGGTTGGTAATTTACAGGGCGAAGACCTGGTATTCTGTCAATGTTTTTTTTCGCCTGTGCGCTCTTTGCTTTATTGTCGGCGTTACGCTTTTCTGCTGTCGCCTCGCTTGATTCCAAACGTTTTTCAATCAGTTCCAAGTTGGGGGCTGACTGATATAAATCTTCTGCCGTTTTTAATTTGATACTCATATTTTGCGTTATTTTTAATGTTCTTAATGTTTTGAAAATAATTCTTCTACATATTTTAACTCCGAATCTGCTCTGTTAACACGAGGCACAACTCTTATAAATTCAAGTTGTACATCTGCTCCTGTCTGATTGTCGGCAACTATGTTTCCTGTAAATTCCTGAATACCTGCTACTGAATAATTGCTGTAGTTGGCTATGTCATCGGGTGTCATTACTGTATTGTCGCCTTCGATATATCCAAGCGCAGGCAATACTTTATTCACGAGATAATAATATTCATTGTAGGCTGTTATCGGGTTGCATGGCATTCCACCGCCATCGGCTACCGTTACTACAACAGGCTCAAATGAATAATCTTTGCCAAAGCCCATTTCAAGCATTCGCTGGGCAATGTATTTAAGGATGTACTCGTTCATATTCAGGATATGCTTTTTTTCCTTTCACAAGGATGTTTACAAACTGACCTACTCCGATTGGAGTTTCAAGCTTCATGTATCCGTCAATGTAGGTTCCGCCGGATGCAGCTTCTTTTAACTCGATGTATTCATATTTCCTTTTCTTTGTGCTGAAAGGCTCATCTTTAAAGCGAATACGCAATGGATTAGATGCCTTTGAATTGAAATTTAGGGAAACAAGACCTTCCGGTTTTGCTCCTACGCCAACTCTTCCTGAATCTATCATTATGCCAGTAACGGCAACAAACTCTTCAGGAATTTT
>CAIRRW010000053.1 GCA_903881065.1 uncultured Bacteroidota bacterium | reverse complement strand
ATATCTGCAGCACCCATACTTATAAATACTTTTTTTACTGAAGTTATTTTTCTTAACGTAGTTTTAGGCTTAAGGAAAACTGGACGTAGCAATACATAATCTAATCCCAAACAAAATTCTGTATAATTTTCTGCTGAATAATCAGATTTTGTAATGCCTTCAGCATGATTTATTACAACATCAGCTAATTGATGCCATGCATGTAAATCATCAATACAAACTAATTTAAGTCCTTCTTCTTTTATGGAATGTTGATATTTTGTATCGAAATTATAACCATCTAAAACAACAATGGCAGAAGGTTCAAGATGCATTAAAAAATTATTTACATCATCTATATAATTCGTTGTTAAGTTTAAATTTGACAAACTTTTAATTATCGGAAATACTAACCTTTCAATTTCTTCAGTAGTATTTTGAATGGCAAAATGTATATCAAAATCATCTTTCAGCATTTCCGCCAAGGCAAGGCAACGCACGATATGCCCCATTCCAATTGAGGTGCCGCCGTCAGCACGAAAATAAATAGATGGTTTCATATTATCCTTGTTCAGGAACAAGTTTCATTACCTGAATATGTTTTTGCTTAGCTAACTCTAAAGTTGCTGCGTCATATTTCGATGCTCTTAAATGAGCAAGCATATCTTCACGTGTCAACGAAAATTCTTTTATGTATCTATCCAGATGTTTTGTTTTTAAGGAAAATGCCATAAATATTGCTATCCTTTCTTTCTGTTCCGGTTTCTTTAGAAACGCAGGTATTAATCCTTCTCGAGTAGCTCTGTTGATTGATAATTTTGGAAACCATTTAAATCGTACCGCATTACCACTGTGAATAGTTTTATAACTCCATGTACCAACATCTCCAATTTCATTATCCACAAATACTACTTCGCCATCCGGTTTATTATGTGTTCCTTTTTTCATCTTCACACCACCGCTATAATTTTTATGGTCTTGTAAATAAATTCCTACTCTTAATAATGAGTAGTCATTTCCTTGCCAGTCAAGCCCTGTATAGTTTGTTCGGTCAATGCTGTCGCGATGAAACCCTCTCAATCCCTGACCTATTTGATAAGAACTGTCTCCAAAATAAACAACTTCTTCCGAGCCTAATACTGTCTTCACTATTTCAAGAATTCGGTCATCAAGCAATATTTTTTTTAACTTTTCCTTGCTCAATAAATCTCCCTTCGCATATCTCGCTTTAGTAGGTAAATTAGGCAGTGTAAAAGTCAACCCGTTTTTTTTATCTATCTCAAATTGCTCATAAACTAGCTTCCGTATATTCTCAATTTCTGCCTCACTAAATACTCCTTTTACAAGCGTATATCCATCCGTATCGAATCCTTTTTTATCAATTTTTAAACCCATTGTATTTATTTTATTTAAACCTTTTTTTGTTCTATATGTGCATTAATCGCCACCAATTCAGCATGTGCAGCAAGTATCTTTTCTATTTCATTATAAGGCAAACTATCTGCTTTATATTTTTCAATCAGCGTTTTAATCAATTCAAAATCCTCTGGAGTGTCCACTGTGATGCGGAATGCATTATCGTTATTGTTTTGTTTTACGTGATAAAATTCAATCTTTCCTGATTTGTTTTTCCAGATATATGGTGTTACATGTTCAAGGTCTCCTTCATCAGTCGCTTTATTATATGCTTCTTCCAGTGATTCGAAACTGAATATTTCAAAATCAAATCCT
>CAIRRW010000052.1 GCA_903881065.1 uncultured Bacteroidota bacterium | reverse complement strand
GGGACGAAGTCCCCGCCTCCCCTCAACCAACAAATCAGATGTTGTCATTCAGAGCGAAGCGAAGAATCCAACTATGTTTATATAGTTACAAATAATATGAAAAGTTTTAATTAAAACAATGCGTCCACTTTTATTTTTACTTCAAAAAGAATTCAGGCAGATATTCCGCGACAGAGGATTTATCGGACGACTGTTTATTGCGCCTGCCATACAGCTTATACTGTTGCCAATGGCGGCTAATTTCACTATCAAGAATGTTAATATAGCTATTGTCGATCACGACCATTCATCTCTTTCAGCAAAGCTTTCAAACAAAATATTATCGTCAGGTTATTTTAAACTTGCCGGATATACCGATTTTAAATCGAAGGCAGATGCTCTAATTGAAAATGATAAAGCAGATATAGTTTTGGAGTTTCCACAAGGATTCGAACGTAATTTAATTCGTGATGGCAACCAGAAAATAGCTATTCAGGTAAATGCAATCAACGGTGTAAAAGCAACAGTCGGTTTTGGTTATCTCAACGGAATTATTTTGGATTATAATAATGCCGTCCGGCTCGAATTGATACAACCCGAGCGTGTGAGCCAGCAGCCTGTAATTGATGTTATCACTTCCTTTTGGTATAATCCCGCACTTACGTATTATATATTTATGATACCCGGTATATTGGTTTCGCTTGTTACAGGAGTTGCCGGATTATCAGCTGCATTCAACATTGTAAAGGAAAAAGAAATAGGAACAATAGAACAGATAAATGTAACGCCGATTAAAAAATATCAGTTTATACTTGGTAAACTTTTACCATTTGTAGTAATGGGTATAGTAGTTTTCACGTTTAGTTTACTTATCGCCTGGATTGGTTACGGAATAGTATCCATAGGCAGTTTAATTACTCTTTATGTTTTTTTAATAGTATTTATGTTTGCCATATTAGGTTTCGGTTTACTCATTTCCACCTACAGCGAAACGCAGCAACAAGCCAATTCGCTTATGGTTTTGTTTATGATGGTATTTAATATGATGAGCGGATTATTTACTCCTTTTGAAAGTATGCCGAAGTGGGCACAGATTGTAGGGCATCTTTTCCCGGTAAGTCATTTTATTGAAGTAATGCGTATGGTAGTAATTAAAGGCAGCAATCTGCACGACATACGTATGCAGATACTTTATGTATTTATGATTGGTGTAGTACTCAATACCTGGGCGATACTCAATTACAGAAAAACGAGTTAACTAAGTTTATTGGCAATAAGGCATCTTTCAATTGCCCGATTATACTTTCCACTGTTGGCACTTTTCTTTGTTTATCTTTCTTATGATAGTCCAATAAAATTAGCAATATATATGATAAATGGGAGTTTATCGCTATTGACAGTCTTTATAGGGAGAATGATTTACCCTGTAGGGAGAATGATTTACCCTATAGGGAGAATGATTTATCCTATAGGGAGAATGGTTTATCCTATAGGGAGAATGGCTTATCCTATAGGGAGGATGATT
>CAIRRW010000051.1 GCA_903881065.1 uncultured Bacteroidota bacterium | reverse complement strand
TTTCATCAATCAGTTTATCATTCAGCGCGCCTCCTATAAGTGTGGCAAGGTCAGCACCGCAAGCGGGCAAAGTCCTGTTATTAATATTCTTTCCTCTCTTTGCCGACAATTGTGTTCTTTTAATAAAAGAACACAAAGCAGGGTAACCAGTTTGAAGGGTTACCAATACATCGCTTTTCCACATTTCATCAAACGAAAGTTTCAAAAACTTTCGGGCAAGCTGCTTATACATTGTTTCAGGGTCAGTTTCTGCAAGTTTCACATATCCCATTCCTTCCACTTCTCTCACTAAGTTTAATTTTGTTGCCTTTAATGATAAATCATTGATGTTTCCAAAGGGCTTGCTTTTGTCTGTTATCTTCATTTTTATTGATGTTAAATTATTTTATTATTACTTTTTTAAAGAAACTTATTTTTCACCTATCATTGTAAGGGTAAATTTCATACCTGTTGCTTCGTCAATCATTTTCCTTGCCTCTACTTCATCAGTAGCAGCCGTTATTAAAATTAAGTCATATTCTGCCTTTGTCATTTTACCAGTAGATAACATAATCTTTGCAATTGCTTTTATATCGCCTTCCATCTTTACTTTATTATTTATTATTACTTAGTTACTCTTTTTCTTTTATTCTTTTAATTATCAACTTAAAATCTCTTAACAAGTCTATCCAGTTGGAAGATTGTTTGGTTTCAAATCTATCAGGATTCTCAATTAAAAAAAGTGAGAAATTATGTCCTATTTCATCAAGGACTTCTGCAAATTGTTCTGTTGAAATACTATTAGTTAAAAACTTGTTTAATTCAGTTAATTCAAGTTCTTTTTTTGTGGCTGTTTTGTTCATAAAATTTATTTTTAGTTATTATTTATTGGTTAATTAAATCATGTTTAAAGATGCTTTAAATAGTAGCATTTACTATTTATTTACTATTTCTACTTGGTGAATCTTCCAGTCAATTATTACATTTATTCTTATTTCCTTATTTGAATCAGGTACAAATTCAACTGCAAAACTTCTATAAGAAAGTAATGAGTGTTCGCGCTTAATAATATCAATTAGCATTGTATTTATATGTTCTAACTTTTGATGTCGATTACTATAACTACCCCATTCATTATAATTACTTATCAATACAGTAAATGTTTTTCTTACATTATCTCTGCTGATTGTTTCCACTATTATCCCACAGTCATAAGGAAGTTCTTTTGTCGGGAGTTCCTTTATTTTTTTAGGTTTCATTTTTCAGTTTTGATTTATTGTCGTTTTTATAAGAGTAGGTTTTGACTTTCCAAAAGGAACAAACGCTACATCTTTTCCACCATTCTCTATTGCAACGTCAAAACCTACTGAGCTAAATCCAAGTGCAGAGGGTTCTATTTTTGCCATTTCAAACATTCTTGAATTAAGATAATTCATATTATCGCGCTTATTGCCATATCCACCCCAATCATCTTTTGAATTTATTAAAATAGTCAGCATTTTTTTTGAAAGATCTGTATTGATAATCTCAAACGTAATCCCGCTATCGTATGTTTGTCCGGTAGTTTCTTTTAGTTTATCTATTAGATGTGGCATAGTTTTGTATTGTTAGGTTAATCTATTACGTTTCCTTATACTTTTTACTTCCTTTGGAGCTTTGCCCCTTCACTGTTTTTATACCCTCTCTAATCGCATTTTTGAGATTTTCAATTTCTTCCAAACATTCAATCACTACCATTCCATCAGGATAAGAATTGATTTTTGATA
Source organism: uncultured Bacteroidota bacterium (assembly GCA_903881065.1). Classification (GTDB taxonomy): domain Bacteria; phylum Bacteroidota; class Bacteroidia; order 2-12-FULL-35-15; family 2-12-FULL-35-15; genus 2-12-FULL-35-15. The sequence continues at coordinate 1,817 of CAIRRW010000051.1, read as the reverse complement.
ATTTGGTTTTATACATTACCATTAATTCACTTTTGTTTTTCAATACTCTTTTTTTGCATTTGAAAAAGGAGGTAATAAATTTTACATTAACGGCGGCAACCATATTGTTATACCAAGCCCAAAAGAAAAGAGTATGATTAATACCTTTCAACCTTTCTATTTTATTAATGCCTTTGCGTTCCAAGTACTGCAAAGCATATTCATTTAATAAGTCATTATATTGGCTTTCAGTTAATCCTAAAAGCATAATCATTTTATAAATAGTTCCTGTCAGCTTATCGGGATATGGTTTTACGTTTTTCATGTTTCTAATTCCCTTTTATTTTCATTAATAAATCTAAATCAGGAGTTTCACTTTCCGACTTTGCTATTACTATAACAGAGTTTAATGTTCCGTAATTCTTACAGGTATTATACAGAAAATTAATACTGTCATTATCTGAAATTCCGTTATTGGTTGCAACCGCCTCAATTTCTTTCTTTGTTGGTTCCTCCAGTGTAACCCATTTATTTACTCTCCTGCTCAATTCGTCAAATCCGTACTTTCCTTTAAAAACCATCTTGTTTATATATTCTTTAAGGTGCAGCGTTCCTGCAATCACAATTCCTGCTTTCTTTTCCGTTTCATCATAGAGTAATTGAATATTTCTATAATTTCCATCATTCAACTTTCCTGCATCGTCAATAATTAACAGAGGGCTTTCAAGTGAATTAAGTTTTGTTATAATGTTTTCCAATAACATTTCAATATTGCCATGAACTTCTACTCCCAACACTTTTGCAACTGCTCTAAAAAAACCTTTCCTACTCATTATATCCTTTGATAAAACATAAAATACATTTTTAGTATTGCGGGCGTATGCTTTTAATGCTGTTGTTTTTCCATATCCCGAACGTCCGGCAATAGCAATGAACCTACTATGTTTTTTTGCCTCTGAACTTGCAAACATTACCTTTTGATAGTTTTTTACTTCCAATATTTTCCAATCCGTTTGCATCGAAAAAAACACTGCTGCACGTTGCCACATTTTCTCAGAAACCAAATGCCACTTTTTGGGCGTTCTGATATTTATGAACTGTGCCGGACTTATCCCCATTTTTTCGGCTAACTGGTTTTGTGAAACTTTTGTTTCTTCATTTTCTGATAAAACTTTGTTTATCTCATTATTAATTTGTAATTTTGTACCTTCGTTTTTCATTTGATTTTTGTTTTTTACTGGCTGTTTTAAATATTAATTAAAAGAAAATATTGGTTTTAAGAAGTCCGCCCTGGTTAGGTGGACTTTTTTTATTCTACTACTCTAAATTCCTCATTAATCTCGCTATCGTATTGGTTTATTGGTTGAATTATTGTACTGTGATAACTCTCTACTCCTGCACCTATTACCTTTAAATCGTTTTCAGATTGTTCAATATGTGCCTTTTGTTTACCCTTTTCAATTGGCATTAGTTTATACATTCCCTCAGCACTGTTATCATTTAAGAAAGGACAATCAACATTCGCCTCCTGTAGTATAGTTTTACGCTCATTGGCAGCATCAATTACGTTCTCCTGTATATTCCTCTGTTTTTCTGCTAATCGTTTGTTTAAAGTCGTTCTGTCGCCCTCTTTAAAATCTTTCATTGCCATTGGTGTTTTTGATTCCAATGGAACTAAGTGCTTAATTCTTCCATTATCAGCTAACAACAGTATTTTAGAAAGGTCGGAAGGTTCGTAAATAACGGTAAACTCAATACCTATGCTATCCATCAACTCTTTGTTATCCCAGTCGCGGTAATTAATTCTATTTCCATCTATGGTAATTATTAAACCTTCT